>CAVYIL010000001.1:0-24771 GCA_963768325.1 uncultured Flavobacteriaceae bacterium
TCGCCGAGGGCGTCGAGGACCGCGAGCAATTCGAACAGCTGCGCGGGTATGCGGTTGACGAAGTGCAGGGCTATTTGTTGAGCAAACCGGTGGCACCCGCGGCCATTGAATCGATGATTCTCAATCCCCAGAAGCAGCTGGATTTTTCGACCAACGTGGTGCAGCTGCGTCCCTGATCCATGGGGACCCTGGTAATGGTTAACCTGTCATACCGCGGCTCGACCGCGGTATCCAGTCTCGGGGTGTATTCAGTAAATGCTGGATCCCGCGGTCGAGCCGCGGGATGACAGGTCTACGGTCGAGCCGCGGGATGACAGGTCTACGGTCGAGCCGCGGGATGACAGGTCTACGGTCGAGCCGCGGGATGACAGGTCTACGGTCGAGCCGCGGGATGACAGGTCTACGGTCGAGCCGCGGGATGACAGGTCTACGGTCGAGCCGCGGGATGACAAGGGCTACGGTCGAGCCGCGGGATGACAAGGGAGCGGTCGAGCCGCGGGATGACAAGGGAGCGGTCGAGCCGCGGGATGACAGGCTGGCATTACCTCATCAAAAATTAATAGGGTATTATGCTTATCACACAATAATCGGAGTCCTTCTAGGAATCCGTTTTTAGGAGGAATACATCCCATATTTCCAGCAACAGGCTCGATAATAATACAAGCAATTTCATTTTTATTAGCTTTAATAATTTCTTCAACATTTTCAATATCATTATAACTTGCTAATAAAGTGTCTTTAGCTGTTCCTTTAGTAACACCTGGACTATTTGGCGTTCCAAAAGTTACTGCTCCACTTCCAGCTTGAATTAAAAACGAATCGTATGCCCATGATAACAACCAGCAAATTTAATGATTTTTTCTTTTTTAGTAAACCTCTTGCTAATCTTACAGCACTCATACATGCTTCAGTTCCAGAATTCACAAATCGTATTTTATCAATATTTGGCACCATAGAAACGGCTAATTTAGCAATCTCTGTTTCTATTTCCGTGGGTGTTCCAAAATGAGTTCCTTTTTTTGCTTTTTCAATTACAGCATTAACAACAGGAGGAAAAGCATGCCCCAGAATCATAGGTCCCCAAGAGTTAATGTAGTCTATAAATCGATTTCCATCCTCATCGTATAAATATGCTCCTTTAGCCTCCTTAATAAAAATAGGGTTTCTGCCTCCTACACCATTGAAAGCTCTTACTGGTGAATTTACTCCGCCAGGTATTACTTTTTGAGCTTCCTCAAAAAGTACACTACTTCTTTTATAAATCATATTAGAATAAAATTCGTAAGTATCATCCTTTCTTAATCAGCTTCAACAATCAGTTTCTGACCAATAGAGATGGTATTATCTTTTAAATTATTAAATGCTTTTAGTTTTACAAGAGCAATATTATATTTTCTAGAAATAGAATATAGTGTATCGCCTTTTTTAACAATGTATTCAAAGTTTTTGGGTTTTGATTGAGCAATAGAATTTTCTTTTTTTGTATAATCATCTCCTAAAACCTCCTTGTCAAACTCATATAGCTGATATTGCTCTATTATTCGGATCAATTTATCAGGGTATTTTTTATCAGTAGCATATCCTGCTGCTTTGAGACCCTTTGCCCATTGCTTATAATCTTCTTTTTTTAGTTTAAAAAGGTTTCCATAACGTTTTCTACCAGTAAGAAAAGTGGAATGATCTCTAAATGAATGGCTAGCAATAGAGTATTTTCTAAAACATTCCTGATTTTGATCATCATCATGATAGACTCTATCACCATCCCAATCATGGCATTTGATCCCAAAATGATTATTAGCTCTTTGGGTTAAATCACCATAACCAGCACCAGACTCTAAAATACCTTGGGCAAGAGTGATACTCGCAGGAATCCCGAATAACTTCATTTCATTCATAGCAATTTCGGAAAACTCATAAATATATTTTTGCACTCTTTCTTGGTAAGAAAGTTTTATGGGCGGTTCTACATTAATTTCTGTAGATTTAGCACTCTCTTTTATGTTATCTTCTCTCTTAATGGTGATCTTTCCTGTAGGTGTTACTTTGTTAATTTTAGAAGTAGTTACTGTTTTTTTATGACCACCACAAGAAATAAAAAATGTAACAAGACTAAACAATACAATAATTTTTTTCATTTTAATATTATATTACAATAAGGGGTAGTTTTTTTTTACTTAATTTGTTATTCATTCCAGAGATACCTTGCAATCCTCCCGTATGAATGGCTAAAATACGAGTATTTTTTGAAAAAAAACCATTCTTGATCATATCGAATAATCCGTATAACATCTTTCCTACATAGATAGGGTCTAATCCGATATGTTGCTCCATTTGGAACCTGTTTATAAACTCTATTAGCTCTTTATTTATTTTGCCATAACCTCCAAAATGATATTCAGAAAATAAATTCCAATTCTTTTTTGTGGTGTATTTTTTAATATTTTCAGATAGGAAATCTCCTTTTAATGCAGGAAACCCTAGTACTTTTTGATGGCTAAAACTGCTGTTTATTAATCCCGAAATGGTTCCGCCGGTACCAATAGCACAGCAAATGAAATCGTACTGTTCATCTACATTACTTAATATTTCTTCACACCCTTTTACAGCCAATTCATTAGTTCCTCCTTCAGGAATAAGATAAAAATCTCCTATTTGTTTCGTTAACCAATTAAATAACTCTAGAGAATTCTTATTACGATAACTCTCTCGGCTAATAAACTCTAGATGCATTCCGCATTCTTTCGCAAAACGTAAAGTTTCATTTTCAGAAAGTGTTTTCTGAAGATTATTCTTTAATTCTTCACCACGTATGACACCTACTGTAGCTAATCCAACCATTTTTCCAGCGGCAGCAGTAGCGGCAATATGGTTGCTATATGCGCCACCAAAAGTAAGAATTCTTGTATAACCTAGTTTTTTAGCTTCTTCTAGATTGTATTTTAGTTTCCTGAATTTATTGCCAGATACTTTTTCATGAATTAAATCTTCACGCTTGATATGCAAATGAACTTCAGCACTTTTTAAAATAGAATGTTTCAGTACTTGATTTTCTGAATGTATCGATGGCGCAGAAAAAATATTCATTTATATATATTTAAGAAAACTAAAAGGTTTCCTATTCACTAAATAGTTTGAGTTTTCTTCATTGGCATATGCTTCTTGCTCAAAAGAAATATTATGGTATGCTCGGTTAAAGTTTCTATATTTAAATGCTCTGATACAAAACTCTAGCAAATAAAGAATATAAAAAGGTAAAACCAATAGTTCTGATTGCTGTTTTAGGTGAATTTTTTCATGATTGATAAAATAAGTATCTTTTTTAAGGGTAGAATCCTTAATAAATATAAAAGGCCATAGTGATATACCAACAAACTGGCTGCCTATCAAATGTTTATTAATAATAATTAGCATATTTTTGCAAGATACTGTTTTTGTATAAATGGACAAATCAAAAAGAATACCAAAACCAGAAGAAGGGGATTATTATTTAACTCCCGAAGGATATAGATGTTTTACAGAACAATATCATCTAAAGAGAGGGTATTGCTGTGAGAGCGGTTGTAGGCACTGTCCGTATGGATATGACAAAAAAACAAACCAGAAAACAAAGAAATAAACAGAAATTAACTGGTATAATTGTTGATATTAGTATAGTATACCATTTTTCTTATGAATTTACTGCAATAAAATATTCTTTTTTCCTATCTGCTTCCAGATAAAAATAAACCGTAGCGCTGCTATGCTTGATTTTTCTCTATCGCAGATATAAAAAAATAAGGGATTTTCTTTTACAGTAAATTCATAAGAAAAATGGTATTACAAGAAATCAATTTATAATTTTTTTAAAAATCAGGATTATGAAATATTGTTCTATTATATCCCTAATCCTTATCATAACGTTTAGTTCCTGTTCTAGTGTTCGAGTAGCATCTGATTATGATAAAGAGGCTAAGTTTACTGATTTTAAAAGTTTTGCTTTTTTTAAACCAGGAATTGACAAAGCAGAGATAAATGACCTAGATAAAAAAAGAATACTAAGAGCTATTGAAGCAAATATGATTGCAAAGGGATTTACCAAATCAGAGAACCCCGATATATTAATAAGTATTTTTACGAAGACCAAAGAAAACGTGAATATCTATCAAAATAATCTAGGATGGGGATATGGTTGGGCTTGGAGTCCATGGTATTGGGGAGCAAGCTATAATACGGTTTCTCGTACTACAGAAGGTACGTTATACATTGATATAATTGACGCGACTAAAAAAGAATTAATTTGGCAAGGCATGGGAACGGCAGTTTTAGCTAAGAGTGTGGATAAAAAACAAGAAAATATCAATAAGATTGTTTCGGCAATATTAACCAAATATCCTCCTCAAATAGAATAATATTAATGCAATTATCGATAGTATCATAGTCTTTCTTAATTCGAAAGGCTATTTTTTTGTGTATTTTTATACAGAATTTGACCAATTATAATATGCGTAATTTTTTATTTGGAGTTTTGATAACAGTATTTTTAATGTTTGGAATCAAATATTTATTTACACAACAAGAATCCCCTAAAACAGAATTAGAGTCCTCCGATTTGATTTTAAATCAAATAAAGAATGTAGGTAAGCTCATAGTAACTGAGGGGCATTTTTCTGAAGTGATAACCTATAAGGATGCTAAAAAATTCTATCTAGATATTCTTACAGCTAAAAAAAAAGCTATTGTGGTAGTAAATGCATCTGTAAACATATCCTATGACCTTAGTAAAATAGAATATACTATAGATAAGGAGGCTAAAACTGTAATTATTAGTGAAGTGCCTAATCCAGAAATTAACATTAACCCTGATATTAAATACCATGATCTAGAACAAGATTTCTTAAATCAATTTACCCCAGAAGATCATAATCTAATTAGACTAAAAGTTGTAGAGCAACTTACTTCAAAAGTAAGAAATTCCTCCCTTATAAAAAATTCAAAGAATAGATTGATTAGTGAACTTCAAAATATATACATATTAACGAGTTCTCTTGGTTGGACTTTAGTATATCAGGATATTTCAATCACGGACTCTAAAAGTATAGAAGAGCTAAGTTTGTAGATATACGCTAATAGGAGGTATTTCTAGACACATAATTACACTATTTTCTTCATGAAATTACCGAAATAAAACTCTTTTTTACCTGCTTCTGAATGAAAAATGAACCATAGCGTTGTTATGAAGTGCAAAAAGCACTCCAATTGAGTGATAGACACTTATTTTCCTTCAGAATTAAAAAAGCTTGCATCCCTTCTATATAAATATTTCATAGTCTATTAATTAGTTGTCTTTTTTTAGGGAGTAATAGTCTATTTAAACTTATTATAAAAGTCCTTAAAAACCAGATTTAATGCAATATATGTCGCTTAAATGTTTATTTTTCTTAAAAAACAGGTGTTTTTACCTATAAATAATTGTAGCATATTAAGTTAAATTTGGAGTGTTACAAAAAACGTTCATTTATAGTGAATTTATCAAAATATTTTTCACACATAGTTTAAAAATTGATTCTATTCATTTTTATAAACAAATCAGAAGCATATGTAAAAGACTAAAAAGGCACAACATACAGTTCAGAAATAGATAAAGAATACTCATTCCTATATAAACAAAAAATTAATTTGTGAAGACAATGAATTTCAACCACACTTTTAAATCGAGATTTTATGGTTTTAATACACAGAAAAAATTATCGTTAAGTTCAGTTGTTTTTTTGTTTTCTTTTTTAATTCTATCTTCTCATATTATTGCTTGTAGTTCAGAATTACAATCCTCTACATCAACAATTTTTAATGGATTTAGAACTATTAATGTAGATAATGTTAATACTTGTAATCTCGATATAAAAAGTTTTACAGGAGAATCTATAACAGTTGAGTTTTCAGGGCTTCCGGCAAATCAACCCTCAACTTATAAAAATTTTATTGCTATTTGGGAATCTTCAGTAATTCCTTGGGTAATAAAGCCACTTAGAAAAATAGAAATAGAAGTTAATACAGAGGCTGGTACCTTAACAATTGATGGTCTCATTATTTCTAAAAATAGTTATGTAATCGGATATGGGGTTGGGTCTGATATAGGAGATATATCAGCAAGTGCAGTTTTGCAGAGAGGAAGGTCTAGATCGCCTTCGCTTAATGTGAATTTTGAAATTAAGGATCTAAAAAATAATGTGTTATCTGTAGGGTATAAGACTCTGTATGGTTATTTGTCAAAAAGTAATGGCAACTGGATAGGTTTATGGGAAGGATACGTATCTCCCTATAATTTACCGCCAAATGCAATTGCTAAGACAGAAGTAAATAATTACTCTAATGAGGGTGTGGTAGAACTTAAAGATCTTTCGTTAGCGGATAACATTGTCTATACTTTAATATACTTTATGGGATCAGATCCTAATACAGCAGCTGCAATATTAACATTTAATACGAGTAATCAAACATTGAATAAATAAATTTTTAACATTAATAAATATTTAAATTTAAACAATTATGAGTACAGAAACATTAGAAAAAACAGGAACCACATTATTAACTACTAAAATTGAAATAACTAGCGTAACTGCTAATTCTTTGAATATTAGTTATGATACACTTTCTGGAAATCAGCCAAACACATTTGGTAATCAAGTAGTATTATGGCAGAATAGTAATGAAGTTCCTTTTGGAACACCACCATTACAGAGTAAAGTAATTCCTAGTAATACACAAGCAGGTTCATTAAATTTTGACGGTCTTGATATTACAAATAACAGTTACATAGTTGGATTTGCTGTAGGTCCTAAATTAAATACTCCAGGGCAAGAGTATGGTAATATTTGTTCTACTTCTTTTATTCCTGAAAATGGATCAACTGTTTTAGTAGAAAATTTTATTGCTTCTATTAAAAATGTTAAGCCAGGAACAACTAGTGTTTCTTTTGAATTAGAGAAGTTCCCTAATCAAATAAACCTTCAAGAAAATGGAGCTTGGGCAGCTATCTGGCAATCAGGAGCACCTTCTTTCTATTCTCGTCCATTGGCTGCAGTTCCATTAAACAACAATAATGGAGGAGCATTTAACAATGTACCTTTAGGTAGAGGTCTTACTTATACAATTGCAGTTTTCATGAGTGGGTATAACCAAAATGGAGCATGCAACCAAGAGACTATGGCTACTGCTTATACATTTACTAACTAAGATATATTCTAGCTCCATTAAGTAATAAAACTTAATGGAGAAGATTATTGATTTATTTAAGTAAGTAGGGGCCTGTGTTTTATACATAGGTCTTTACTTACTTTATATAATAATCAGTTTTTGGGTAAAAACAGTTTAATTCTGTTATAGATAACCATTACTCAAAAACACAAATTTAGTTATGCACCTAAGAGTCCGTTTACTCGGAATCAAAAAAATCGTTCTTATTCATCCTAATTATTATTACATGTCGTTTTTTACTAAAAAGTTTATCAATCAGCTGTTTATCGCTGAAAGCACAAAAGGAGACCAAGGTTTTATAGCTTTTGTAACTCCCGAGGGTATTAACCCTCCTAATGATATCATTGACCTAAAAGATGCGCTAGAGAACACTTATTACAATGGAAATTTTGTGTTTTCTGCTCAGCCAATCTCTATAGGAAATGAAACAGAGGCAGAAACTTTTGTAAAAAAAATTGATGAATTAATAGCTTCTAGTTCTGCCAATCGTGCTATGATTTGGCTTAGACAAACTAATAGTGCCAAAATCGACAGTTCTAATAGTTCGCTAATGGGATTAAGTGATAATGGAACAGCAATAAATACAGGTCTGCAGACACCTTTAACAAGTGGTTTAAATCTTTATATACAGAGTGGGATAAATATAAGTTTGGATGCTTCTAAGAATAGAATTACGCTAAATGGTAATCCTAGTAATCTAGTTATTGATTTTTCTGGAACTTCTAAACCAAACACGATACCTGCTAAAATAGGGTATATTGATTTCTCTGGACAATATAGAGGTTGTATAAAGTTTGACTGTTGCATCAAAAGAGCATCATTATATGAGGATCTAAAATGGGGATTTCAGTATTTGTTTACTGAATCAGAAGGAGATCACGATTCCTTATCAGAATGGTTTCCTTTGGCACAGAGTACGCCTTCTTCTGATTATCTTGGGTTTAATGTTTCTATAGATCCATCGGATATTGTTAATGAGGTCTTTAATCCAACTTCAAAAATAGAACCTTCTGGATGTACTATTAATATGTCATACAACTCTAGAAGAACATACTTTAATTTTAGTGGAAAAAACAGTGATAATAGAGACACAACATTAACCTCTTATTTCACTTCTAATTATGGAAATGTAATAATATTAACACCTAAAAAAGAATCTGCAGATATATTAAACGCACGTTTGGTGATATCCAAAGGAGCAAGAAATGAAGCAAGAAACACAGAACAATTTCATTTTACTCCAGAAGGAGATTTTGAAATTCAATTTCAGAAAGTAACAACAACCAATGAATACAATCTAATGTGTGGTTTACAAGGAACTGAGTTTTTTACACTTAGTCAAAAAGGAGATACGATCCGATTTGTTTCAAAAAATCCAGCATTAGCACCTAAGTTTCCCTTTACAGCAGCATCTTCTGTAAAAGCGCCAGAATCACCAACAGCTACATTGCTAAAAAACACAAAAGAAACTGCTTGGGCAACAATATTAAATACCTCAGGAAATAACATTACATATGTTTCTCAGCCAAAAGGATCAGAACTTTATGGTGATGGAAATGAATCTTTTAGATATTCAGATTTATTTACACATAATAAATTAGGATTTAAATATATAGCAGACCAGACAACATTGTTTCCAATAGCTCCATATTTAGGTCTAACAGTAGGTAATGGAATAACTTCCTTTTCTGATTCAGACACAGAAATTTATGAAAGTCAAGTAATTAGTCAAATACGTAGAGAAAATATAGGAAAAGCAAGTACTAAAACTACCTTGTTGTCAGCTAACTTAATGGCAGATAGGGAAGAAGCGACTATATCATCCTATACTACACCCTCTGGGATCATAGCAAAAACGACACTTAGTGGGGAATTTATACATTGGAATGAAATTGTTTTAGGGCAAAATACAGATCATTCCGAAAACTATAAATTTGAATTTTTAAATCCTGAAAATGAGCTAATTGAAGCGTTTCAAACTAGTGATTTATTTTTAGTAGCTGCTAACTCAGAATATTTAGGGGCTTTGAATAAAATACACCCATTAGATGCCTCATTTAGAAATATTATGAGTATAGATAATTGGGAGTTACAAGCCAATATTGGTCAAGGAAGTGAGTATAATAATTATAAAAATATAATGATAATCAAAGGACGTAAAGGAAAACTTTATGATCCAGACTCTAAATCAGGAACCAAAAACAGTTTAGTAGCTAACCCAAATAAGTGGACCCAGCGCCATCGTTTTGGGTCACCCAGTATAATAAACTCAGAAGGAAAGAAACAGGCTCCAGATTCTGATCAATTAGTTATAGTATCCCAATGGCTACAATCTTATTTTAGAGAAGCCTATGAACAAACCGATCAGGAATATTTCAGCAAATTTAATGAAATAGCTACCGATGAAAATTGGACAGGTATATTAATGTTGCGGGTGGATATAAAAAATATCCCTACCAATTTACAAGGGATAATGGCAGGGATAACCAACCCAGAAGCTTTTAATGCACACCATTTTGCAATAGAAATAAGCCCCGTAAAAAAAGGAAAAACAGGAGCAACTGTTGATCAATCTAGCTCTATGTTTGGACTAATACACTATACGGATCCAGATTTTAACGCCAAAGTTAATCCCCCTAAAACCATTTCGCCTACCACCGCAGAAACATATGATTATAGGTTATTATCATTAAAAGTATTGTTTGAGAATACAAGTGTCAAGAATTTTGAAAGTTATTCTCAATTAACCATCAACAAACTTTTAGACAGTAAGGTTCTTAGTATGGGAGATTCTGATAATGTATTTAATAATATACTACTCAAAGGAAGTTTTCAGATCAATAATGGAAATGCAGTATATAGTATGAGTAGCGCAGAGGACAATGTTTTTCTTTTTAGTAATAACATATACAATAAAATAGAAATAACCAATGTACTCTTAACAACCCGAGACTCTAAGAAAGAAGGTTTTAAGGAGTCATGGTTTAGCATGCAAGGATTCATAGATTATAAAATTATTTCAGATAATAAGGATAAAGGAAACTTTGATATCTTTTCATTCGGAAGTGTTGATAAAGATAATCTGACACCTAGATGTGGCTTAAATTTTAATAATTTAGGGATAACCATGGATTATGAAAAAGAAAATCCACAACAAAATAAAACTTTAGCTTTTAGTGCAGACGAGATAACCTTTGATATAATAAACAGTACTGCAAGGAGCGGAAGTTTGTTTGTCAATTTTGCATTAGATCTAAAAGGGTTAATGGTTGGTGCAAGCGATAAAAATCCACAAAGTAAAGGATATTTAACAGTGATACCAGATGCTAGATTATCGGGTGTAGATAACTCTATCTGGTATGGTTTAGATTTTAAACTAAATATGGGAACTCCTGGCGAACTCGCAGGTAAAGTTAGTCTAGATTCTTCTCTGTTACTAAGCTGGACACCAAATAGTGAAGGAACTAATTATAATGCTAGCATAGGAATTTCGTTACCAGGAACAGGAGGAGGAGCAAAGTTAATAAGCTTGCAATCAGTGCTAAAATTATCCATAGGTCAGCTTAGACTTACATACGATGAAACCGAAAACTCATTTCTTTTGATGTTTACCGAAATAGCATTGAAATTCTTAGGGTTGTTAAAAATACCACCAAATGGATCCTCTTTATTTTATCTATTTGGCAACCCCAACACAGAAGGTAAATCTGCTGGATTAGGATGGTATGCTATGTATAAAAAAGATGTACCAGATACAGCAAAAAGCATATTGAATAATAAGCTGCTAACTGCATTAACAAAATAGACAAACTAAAAAAGTATAACAAGTACCTATACATGATTATAATGATAGGTACCTAAAACATAAAAAATATTTAAAGATGAGCGACTTCAATGATCTTTTAACAAAATTAATGCAGGGGCAGGGAGCAAGTGATTCTACAACTAAGGCATCTATAGAAGAGATGCTAACACTTGTAAAAAGTAAAGATAATCTAAGGTTTTATGTAGATAATTCAGAAAATTTTGGACACCAAGCATCAACCATTAATATAATGAAGAGGATAGTCGATAAAACAGACTATTCTAAAAATATTTTAATAATATATTCTGGATCAAAAACACCAGATAAATTGGCAATGTTGCTAACTGGTTTAGTACCAGATGAGATAAAAACAGCAACTATAAAATATGGAAAAGCTACCATTACCTTTCTAGAATATAAAGACACAAAACCAGAATTAGAGCCCATAACATTTGGGTTTACAGGAGGAGCAGATAACGATTCAATAAACTATGCAGAAACATTTAATGTTACTTATTTCGTAAGACTTCAACCATACTTATGGGAAAAAGGAAAAAATCAGATAGAGCAAAAAGACAAAGAACCATTTGATCTATCAAATGAATCACTATCATACGCCAATTTGGCATTTAAATTTTCATCTAGCGCATCTAAATCCGTTTCTGACACCTTGTGGCAATGGTACTCTAATGAGCAAATCTATAACCAAGACCTAAAAATAAGATCCATAAATGCCCAAGCTATATACGATGCATATGTAGCCAAAAATGAATTATGTCTTTGGCCAATATATGGATTACATCAATTTTCAAGTCCAGCAGAAAAGACTTTTAATATGATTCTTTCTGCTTTTACAGCACAGATGAATATGAATAGACCAATAGTCATGTTCCTATTAAGTGATCTTGCAAAAATTCAACAAAAGTACCAAGAATCCCCATTTGATTATGCATCAGCATTTGCGATTGACCTAAAAAACAGAGACAGTAAACTCCCTAATCTAAAGGCGAAACTTCAGGAAATGTATTTGAGTAATGATATTATGGAAGCTTATGCACAATTAAGCTTAGATAATTTCATTCTAAAATTAGGGCAACAAGTAAAACCACTAATGAATGTAGGATACACTCTTAATTTAGTAGAAGGGTATAAGGATGGTAAATATGTAAAAATTAATGATTTAGAAAAAACCCTTGCAGCAGCTAGTACCAAAGAAATAGTAGCTATAACATTAGGTCCTGTACCACAAGAAGTATATAACTATTATTATGCGAACTCTGGATTGCCAGGAATTTTTGAAGGGCAAGCATCAGCTAGTTTACCAATTAGTCAGGGACAACCATTTCTTCAAATACCAAAACAGGGAGAAGAAAATAGAACTAATTACCCATCAACTTTAGCCGCAATAAATTATACACCCGTAGCAGAATTAGCTAAAAATGCAGCATTAAACCTAAGGAACCAATCCTTTAATAGCTACCTTAAAAAAACAAACCCATCCAATCCCGAAAACTATTATAACACACTTTCGGATTCAGGAACATTTATGGTAAATGCATTTTCTCAACCAAATCTAATAAATACCTACTTTACCGATTTAGGAAAATTTTATCAACAAGATATTCATGACAAATTAATGTTGGGGTTAGTAGGAGTGAAATTAGTAACACCAGTAACCTCCTCATTAGAACTAGCAAAAGCCTATGCCAAAGTTGGTAGTGCTTCATCTCTATTAGTAGAAGAAATAGAAGTTTTATCACTAGGGAACGTTTATAATCAATTGATAGATAACTATGAGAACGGGGGAGTAAATATATTAGATGCATTACCTAATACATATTTTACTTCTTTCTTTAAATTAGTAACTGGCAATATGTTTTTTATAGCAGTTCCTAAAGACAATATTACACAAGTAAAAAACGGAGACAATGTAACACAAGTGAACTTGTCGAATGGAACAACAAAAGCTTTTGGACCAGACTTTAATATATCGCTTAACTTTACCACCCCCGTAGAAGCAATAGTAACAGAAATTAAAGCAGAAATAAACCAAAAGTGGAACATAGAAGGAATTCCGTGGATTGGTTTTGAAAAACCAGGTTTTAGCCTAAAAATTAACGAAGCAGGAAGTCCAGTAGAAGGCGGTTTAAAAGGAAATATCATCGGAGCAGGAAAAGATTCCAAAGGAGAGCCTATTGTTTTGGAAACCAATATAAAATATCCAGAAGAAAGAAAAACGTGGTTAATAAACGGAGGTTTTAGTAGTCCTATGAGCGTCTCTAGTTTCTTTCAGATGGCAGGCGGTATTAACCTAGTACAAGTACTTCAGCCACCATTAAATGGAATGGCAGGTTTTGGATTAAAAGAAATGCAATTAAACTATAATAATCAAACCAATAAGTTTGATTATATGTCCTATTCCATGACTACTGATACACCGTGGGTGTTATCAGAATCACCAAAATTTGAAATTACTCCAAGTGTAGACGTACAAGTTTATAACGTACAAGATGTAGCTAATAGAAAAATTGAATTTACAGTAAATGGAAATTTCAAAATAGGAGAAGGAACCGTTTCCGTTATAGGTAGTTATCCCAATTTTAACGTCCATGGCGGTCTAACCGATGGAGTTATCATGCTAAGCGATTTATTAGAATTATTTAATGCCAAATTAGATTTAACTACAGCAGTTACATTATTAGATTTTGATTTGAAACCCAATGAAAAATATTATCAATTAAATACCGTATTAGAATCAGATAAGCCATTAGTAGTTGGGCCATTATTTTCTATTAAAAAATTGACGTGTAATGTAACACATAACAATAGTAAAAATAAAATTAGCTTAGGAGGTCAATATAATGTATTACCAGATTCATTAAACATAGGAGTATCTCTTCAGTCCACATACACAACAGATAAAGGTTGGACATTTGTAGGTAATCAAACTTCTGGATCATTAGAAATAGGAAAGCTATTAACTTATTATATAGCCCCAGATTGGGAACCTAGTAATGGTTTTGATTACGCAATAGATGGATTAGGGTTTAAAATAGAATCACTTACTAAATACTGGGAGTTTAACGGCAAGACTGCCCAACCATGGAAGATAGAATTTTTAGACCTTAGTGTGAGCGCTAATGCAGCAGTAGCTTGGGGAAAAAAAGAAGAAACCACAGAAGTAGGATATTATGGCACTATCAAAGCAGATATTGATTGGTTAGGAATAAAGCTAAAAGCATTTTATGACTTTGATCCTAAAGTGAAATCATACGGGATTATATGGGAGTTTTTAAGAGGGGAAGTAAAAAATACAGGAACAACAGAAAAACCCCATTATTTAGCAGAGCTAAGTTTTACAGAATCAACAACTTTGGGTAAAATGGCAGAAAAAATGGTGTCATGGGCAACAGGTACCCAATTTGGATTAGGAGCACCATGGAATTTACTCGATAAAATACCACTTAATAATCTTAAATTACAATACGATTTCACATTAAAACAAGTCGGATTTAGCATAGAAGTAGGAACTATCACACTAGGGTTTGCAACAATAAACAAGATAGGAATAACCTATAAATCTAATCAACCAAAAACAGAAGATAATGGCGTAATGGTAACATTAGACGGTAGTTTCTTATGGCAAGACAACCCGAATAAACCACTATCTTGGGATGCTGCCAAGCCAGAAACAACACCATCTCCATCAGGGCAAGGAAATAAATACTTAGACTTGCGTCTATTAGCCTTAGGACAACATGTAACCATACCAGGATTTCAGAACGTAGAAAAAGTACAAGATGCAATAGCCATGATGGCAGAATTGCCAAATACCAAGCCAGGAGAAATACCAGCAATACAATTAGATGCCAATAGCAATTGGCTAGTAGGTATGGATTTTGGAGTACTAAAACTAGAAGAGGACAAAAAAACCAAATCAGATACTGTCAAAACAGAAGAAACAAGTAATAACGACTACTTTATTACGATGCAAATGGTTTTTAATGACCCAAGTTTATACGCACTTAGGTTAGCATTAGAAGGAGAACCAGCACGTATCTTTAAAGGATTAGATTTTCAAATTTTATACAAGAAAATAAGTGATACCGTAGGAGTATACAAATCAGAGATAGCACTGCCATCAGCAATGCGAAAAATACAATTAGGACAAGTTAATCTAACATTACCAGTCTTTGGAATAGAATTATATACCAATGGTGATTTTCAGGTAGACATAGGATTTCCTTGGAAAGAAGACTTTTCTCGTTCATTCACATTTCAAACTCTAATTTGGACACCAATAGGCGTTCCAATCCCAGTTATGGGATCAGCAGGAGTTTATTTTGGAAAGCTTAGTAGTGCAACAACTAATAAAGTACCAGCAGCAACCAACGGAACCTTTAACCCTGTACTTGTATTCGGATACGGAATGCAATTTGGTTTTGGATATGATTTTGACGCAGGGATATTAAAAGCAGGATTTAGCCTTACAGCAGTAGCAATTTTAGAAGGTGTTTTAGCTAAATTTAATCCATATCAACTTACTACTACTAGTGCATCTAATAACGCACAGATAGGAGAAGCATATTATTTCTGGTTTAGAGGAACAGTAGGAGTTATCGGAAAATTATACGGATCCATTGATTTTGCAATCATAAAAGCAGATCTTAATATAGACATGCGTGTCTTGGCACAATTAACGTTCTCACCATATGAACCCATAGTAATACAATTATCCGCTTCAGTAAGCGTAGCATTAAGCGTAAGCTTAAACCTAGGACTGTTCAAAATAAAAATGCATTTCAGTTTCTCGACAAGCATCAGTCAAAGTATTACAATTAATGCAATAGCCACGAATGCTCCATGGTTAACACAAGACACGATGGCATTAAAAAGCTATGCACTAAAAAGCACAAAAAGAAATCGCATAGCACTATTTAATCCTTTAACAATAGAACGCACACAATCCACACCAAATTGGTCTAATCTAGAAAAAGCAACAATGCCAGTGCCATTAACAGGCTATTTAGGATTAGGATTGACAATGGCAGGAGATAAAGCAACACAATTAGAAGAGCAACAAGCCTGTTATGTATCTATGTTATTCTTAGAATCCATGGCACCTCCGCAAGAAGATCGTAGAAACGGGTTTCAAAAAGCATTTATGAAAAGCGCAGACTCTTCCTTTGAATTATTGAGTAAAGAAATATTTAGATGGAGTGTAGCAGCACTTCAGAATAATTCTATGACCAGTGAAGAGGTAGATAATACAATTATTAACACAACTCAATTAACGCAATTATTAACCTTTTTTAATGATCCTAATAACCCTACTCCTATCCCAACGGATAGTATAGATGCTTTTATGACAGATCAATTTAACTTAATCATACTAGAACAACCACAAGAAGAAAATGAAGTTAATGCTACTTTCTTCCCAATGGCACTATCATTAGAATTATCGACTCCAGATTATGGAGATGATTATAAAGGAGTAAACTACAATTTTGGAAGCTATAATACAATATCCCCCTCATTCATTAGTGATCTTAGAAAGTACTTTAATGAATTAGCCGTAAGAATGCAAAAAGAAGACCCTACTGTTTTTTCTAATTTTAAAAATGAGGAAGATATATCCGTAGGTAATTTTGTTTTTAGTGATTATTTCTTACTGATATGCAAACAAATGGTACAGAATGCCCTAGATTCTTTAAAAGATTTTAAATATTACATAGGACCAGGAGACACTCCAGACGATATTGTTAATTGGATTAACCATAATAGTGAACTAGAAGGAGGTTTCTCTTACACTGTAGAAGAATTATTCAATGATAATGCGAATGTAGTTTTGAACGCAAACAAAACTATGTATATCCCTAATAGTAAATATACAGTAAAACAAGGAGATACATTTGATAGTATAGCAGATCAAACCATATACGGAAAAAGCTTTAATGGAAATAGTTTAGCTATACTAAATAAAGATGCTAGAAACATTTTACAAGAAGACATCTCGATTAGTTTTACCTATAACAACTATACCTATCATACCATAACGATGCCTTCGCAATCATTAGAAGAAGTCGTAGAAATAATAAATAACACTGTTCCAACTGAAAACAAAATAGATATTAATATTCTGATCAAAGAAGGAAATATATCCTCTTTACAGAATTTACTATTACCAGTAGCAACCATAAACATTACTCTAATTACATATACAACAGTAAGCGGGGATACCTTAAGAGGAATTACATCCAAATATAATGTTACCGTCCAAGCATTGTCATTACCAATAGACGAGCATGAAAATAATTTTGATATACCAGATTTATTTGCATCAGAAACATTAGATGTTGCTAATTTAGAACAGTTTAAAGTAGGAGAATTACTAAAAGAAATCCAAGCTACTCAAGGGATTCAACATCTATCAGGTATGACATCTAGGTATTACTTAGCAGGTCTTAAACTACCAGTAGAAGGAGTCGTACCAAAGCATCAGGGGATGTGGGTAGAAAACACAGGAGGAACCTTATCCTATGGAAATCTTAAATTTTCAGGTCTGTACGCCCTAAATGGTCAACAATTTCCAATCCCTACGCTAACTAAGGATAAAAATTTTGAAATAACTTTTAGCAAGCCAGATAACCTAAAATGGTTAGAATTTGCAGGCAGTGATGCCAGTAAAATGACAATTACAATAGAGCCTGATAGTGATGATGCAATGCGAATAAATAAAGTAGCATCATACGCTAAAACAAACAAACTGAATACAAGTATTAATTTCTTAGGAATTAAAGACTTATTTGCCAATAGTGAAGCCACATACCCATATACATCAGAAATAATTTGGAATGCCGCCTCAGCAATAGAACTTCCATATGGAGGTACACCACAAGGAGTACCAACACTATCGTTATGGCCGTTACCAGACACATTATTACAATTACCGGATTTAGAAACTAGAACAGTCAACCCTAAAATGGAATTTTTAATAGGGCAATATGACGATGTATCCAGAAAAATGATTAATCATGATATCAATCATTATGGATTAGGATCATTAGTAGAAATTACCATAAAGAAAGTACCCGTAGTATCAGATAGTCCATCCACATTGACAACCTACGAGGTTGTAGGAGCTAACAGCAATAATGCTAATATCCTAGAAAAAATAGTTAGTGAAGTAGGAGTAAACAATTCTCTGATAGCAAATCTAATTCCAGCCTATTCTGTAGACAAAAATGGAAGCACGAAAAATGGAATACAAACAGATGCACAGAAAGCATTAACAATAGGATTAGCACAAGTAAATCTCTCTACAGAAACCAGACCAGATGTTGCTTTTGAAATGCTTATTAAAACAGCAACAAAAGCAGAGAAAGAAGAAATGCTTTTGCTCAATAAACCAACTGATTTTTTACGATTACTATGGCAAGCAAGCATAACAAGAAACGGAGGTTATTACCTATACTATTATAATTCAGACAACAAACAAGGGCTTCCAGATCGAATTTTTGACGATAAAAATGAAGCTGTTTTATCCTTTGTAGTGATGTACCAAAAACCGTCTGACGAAAATCTACAGAATACCATAACTTCTTATATGAATGTTTTTGCCTGTGGAGAAGTATTTAATAAAGATAATTCAGTGCTTTTTGCACAATCAAACCCAAATACGATAGAAATAACATCTAATAATAATCATACACTAAGTGAGTTAGCATATAAATATTATGGAAATGTGGCAGATGTAGCGACAGACAATAAAGACCTTAAATTAAGATCAGGTATTCAATTAACAATTAATGAAGGAGTACATCAAGTAGGAGTAGGAGGTAACACACTTAAGCAAATAGCAAGTCGTTTTAATACAACTGTAACAGCAATAAAAGAAATAAACAAACAAAAGTCTGGCACAGATTTACCCGATCAATTAAACCTTTTTGATACTATTTTCTTACCACAACTCACCATTATTATCGACACCAGTCCAGGAGGTAATACACTAACATCCCTGTCAGAATTCTATGGAGAGAACATAACCTCTATAGCTAATTACAATCAAGATTATTTAGGAATATTCGCAGATAACCAAAATATAATAAGTACAGGAGGACCAAGAATCAGAACCGCAAAAGTAGCAGCAGGTACAACATCCATAAATTTAGTAAGATCCATTCCAGAATCAGTTCCTGATGCACCTAATTCTGAAAATTATGGACAAGTATTCTTACAAAACATCTATAATTCGTTAACATACCAAATAGTACCTAACGATTATTTTAGAAGTAGTAATATAGCATTACCATCAGGACCAACAACAGTAGCCGAAGACATTACAAGCACGGATAAAATCAGAGTACCAAAAACAATCACTGCCGATGACAATTGGGAGTACCAAGTAAGTATACCATATACTCGATTTAGTAAAGAAGCTATAGCATCAGAGAACAATATGCCAGACGGAAACAACAGTCCATATATAGGATTAGGAGACTTGCTACAAGTTAATTTTGCTTGGCAAGACATATATGGTAACAGTATAATAAGTGAATTGTCTAATCCTTCTGATACAAGTAAAGAACCATTAAATCAACCACCAGTATTAACAGGATACACAGACGCTATTTTAGGAATTAATCAATGGCCATCTGTAGCATCCTCGTGGATGATAAATGGAGATGAAGGAAGTGCTAAATTAGATATGGGATTAAATTTTGATACAAGTTATTATCAAGGATTGATTACTGTTGAAGCAAAAGGTGATACACAACTTTTAGGACAATATACAGTCGCCGTAGATAAAGCAACCGCAACGGATCTAACAAATTACACAATAGATCAAAACATTAGTATTAAATCAATTGAATTAAACGCAGATAAAAAATCAGTTACTATTACGGTAGATGCAATACCAGAAAATGCAGAAATCACACTAACAGTAAATAATATCAAAGCAGATTCATTAGATTTCAGAAACCTAGTATTTAATGGATGGTCAAAATTTAGTGCAGACAACAATCCTACTCAGGCAAAATCTAGTATTCGAGAACAAGCAATAAGAGACTTACAAACCTATACACAAATTTGGTATCAATTAACAGACCCTAATGGAATAGCTTTTCAGTTAGACACTACGCTAACATCCAATCCGTTTCAGCTAAGCAAAGAAGACATAAAAAAGCTAGTAGACCAATGGATAGCTTCAATTTATTTGTTCTTATCGGAGCGAAGTAAAGGAAACACAAATGTAGAATTACCAAATTGTGATCATGTATTATCAATAGAGATTGATTCTGCTACATTAAATCCAGAACAAATATTTAAGTTAGAGTTGCTCTTTATTATAGAAAGAACAGGAGGATCAATTTCTGGAGATTTTGAAACAACAGGAGGGATAAAACGAGTGCGTACTAGTATACCACCATTATCAAAAACAGAATTAGGAAAAAACACGGGATTAGAAGAATTTGCAGATAATTTTGAAAAAGCATTATCCAAAAAAGGAAAATATCAGCTAAAAGTAACTACTGGAGTAGATCGTGATGAAAACCTAAGCAACACAAAAGGAACAGAAATTTGGGCAACTAGATTAGGAGTTGATGACACTACAGCAATTAGTTATGAAATTAATGATGTAAATGAGCCTATTATTTTTGCCCCTATGCCAATATCAAATAAATTAGAAACTAAAGAACAAATTCCGATATACAATTTTAACCATAAAACAGGAGTAGATTTTACTACCCCATCTAGTTTTGTAGATTTTAAAAATATAGACATGGATGTATGGGGAAAACAAATTTTCTCTAACATAGACTCGGTATTAACACCAGAATTTACAGCAGCTATACAATTAGTAGATAATTCTAGAGGAACTAATTACCTGAAAGAAATGCTTGACAATAAGAAACGTCTAGCAGAAATACTAAAAATGTCTATGGTACCAGTATATGACGGGCAATCAATAGATTCATCAGATATACAAGAAACATTCTTACAGCAATTGTTAGTAAAACTATCTAATGCGTATACTACTCGCGCAGGAGTTCAATTTACCGCAACCGTAGAAGCAGAAGAAGTACCAGAAAACACTAAGCCTCCTCGATTATATGGAAATATTAACCTTAATTTTGCTTTTATAGGCGTAGAATTAGATGAAAAAGACAATACAATAGTAAATCTATTCTTCTCTAACTTCATAGATAAAACAGAAGCAGAAAATACAGACTATTATACCATTTCTGATAATATAAAGGTTATAAGTGCTTCATTGTTAGAAGAGAATAATCGTGTAGTAAGACTGAAATTAAACACTAGTGCTGCAGTCGATAAGACAATAGTAAGAATTGCTCAAAATTTAAAAGACAAAACAGGAAAAATCATATCATTATCATCACTAAGCAAACCCGTAAGACATAAAGTTGATGGAGGTAATTATAGTAGTTCATTTAGTTTGAGTTCTCCAAAATTAGAATTGAAAAAAAACACAGACGCGAAGCTACCATTTTTGATCTCATCACCAGACATCATAAGAGGGTCAGAAAACGAAGTATTGTCATATGTAGATCTAGATATTACATATTCAGGATTTGCAATAGAACATCAAATTAGTTCCGTTTCTGGAATTGAAGACTATAAAGCTTCCTCATGGCTAGGGTTTATTTCTAAGAACACAAGTAACCCGTTAGAGACAACATTAGGAAACTTTAAAGTACCAATGATCCTTAGATCATTCCCTACTCCACCAGCAATGGTAAAACAAGCAGGTTCCTATTCCTATGCACTAGGTAAATCATCAATAGAAGACATCCTTAACTGGAACTATCAGATTACGTATTCGCAATCTTTTCATTACCCACAAGATCAGGTGGATTTCGAAATTAAATTTAATGTACAAGAAAATGAAGAACGAATGCTTGCTAGTTTCCAAGATGCCTTTGCACAGATGGCAGAATTCATAACAGTTTATCCAGAAATCGATCAAGTATTTACAGATGTATTAAAGAAAATTGATGCAACTACAACCGATCAATCTATGTTCGAATCTGCAGCAACCGCATTATCATCCTATAACCAAGTGGTTTCTCGTATGGCAGAAGCAGCCGAGAAAAACGGAGGATTAGTTACAAAAAACAATAAAGGTATTTTAAAATATAGTACAGTTATAGAACCATATGAATTTTATGTAAAAGAAAGTTCGACAACGGTGGAAACAACATCAGGAGTTTTATTAGTTAATATTTTCGGAGAAGTGCCAGAAACAGGCATGGGAACACCTGTTATAAACATTTCAGGATACAAAGCAATAAATATAGATCCACAAGAAGGGGCTACCTATAGTTACTATTATACATCATTAGATACAGGAGAATTGTTAAAAGCTTCATTAGGTCAATCTATTGCAGAGCGAAAAATAGAAATACCAGCAATGAACATTTTAACAAGGCAGGACGCGGATACTTCTGTAGAATTAAAGCGTAATGCAGAATTAATACCAGGTAAACCATCTGCAAAACCCTTTGTATATACTACAGGTCAAATAGGTTTTTCTAACGCATTTCACCCTACAATTGATATAAGCGAACTACTTAGTATTGCCAGTATTAATAATACCAAAACCCCTGAAATAACTACGTTAGAAAACCAATTAACAATATTGTTTGAAAAATTATTATCTAAGAACTCACAGGATACAATTAGTGTTTTGATGAATTCTAAATATAGTTATCAGGCAAATTCTAAACTAACACCAATTTATTTACCAGTTATCATGCAACCATTGCAATCGATACAAGTAAAAGGAGAAGGATCCGATAAACCAATTAATAAGATGATAGCAGATTGGTCTAATAGTATTAAAGAATGGTATGGCGAAAATGAGGTAGATAACACCAAAGCATCACTGTGGTTTGATCTTACTATTTATTCTAACCTCACAGCGCAACCAAAACCGCTAATTAGATTAAGAACATTAACCCTGTCATTAAATTACATCTCGGATATGTAAAAAACAAATACTTATATCTCTCTACAGTTTAATTGTATACTATAAATGTAATTACACAATAGAGAGATATAACTTTTATTAAGAATACAGCAATTAAATATTTTGGCAGTAAAACTATTATTAGATTATACTATTTTCTTTTACTGTAAATTCATAAGAAAAATAGTGTAAATAGAACCGCATGTAGAAAACTACGAGAAATAATTATAAATCCAGTTTAGCTACATATCCACATTATTTACAATAACTGTATTAGGCACTAACCCAGAATAATCCCCCTTATTTCTGATAACATCACGAACAATAGAAGAAGAGATATAACTTTTACCAGAAGAAGTTAGTAAAAAAACAGTTTCAATATCAGACATTTTTCTATTCGTGTGAGCTATTGCTTTTTCAAACTCAAAATCTCCAGGGTTTCGCAATCCCCTTAGAATAAATTGCGCATTTTGTTCTTGGCAAAACTGAACCGTTAACCCTTTGTAGGTCATTACTTTTATTTTAGGTTCATTTTTAAACGCTTCTACAATAAATTGTTTTCTTTCCTCTAATGAAAACATATATTTTTTATCAGCGTTAATCCCAATAGCAAGTATTATTTCATCAAATAACGTTAAACTACGTTCAATAATATCACAGTGTCCTAAGGTTATGGGATCAAAAGACCCAGGAAATACAGCTCTTCTCATTTGTTGTTGTTGTTTTGTACAATTATAAAAATGGTATAAGAAACCTCATTAATACCCAATATTTGATAAGTATAATTTTTAGAATAACTAACCCTGTATTTTCATACAGGAATCCAATTCATTACTAAATAGTTCAGTAAGACTAATACCAGCACAATTAACTTGCTGAGGTAAAATACTAGACTCACTCAATCCAGGGTTCGTGTTCATTTCTAAAAAATGAGGCTCACCATTATGAAAAATAAACTCACTTCTAGACAAACCTTTTATATTTAATGTTTTATATATTTTTACAGCTAGGTTTTGAACCTTTAGAGTATCTGTCTCAGATAAGCGAGCGGGAGTGATTTCTTCAGATTGCCCTAAATATTTGGCACTATAATCAAAGAATTCATTTTTTGACACAATCTCGGTAACAGGCAATACCATAATTTCCCCTTTATATTTAATTACACCTACAGAAACTTCAATACCTTTCAAAAAGGACTCAATTATTATTTCATCATCCTCCTTATAAGCAAATTCAATAGCAGGAACAATTTGATCCTTAGTTTTTACTTTAGAAATACCGTAGCTGCTCCCAGACCTATTCGGCTTTATAAAACAAGGTAAACCAACAGTTTTGATAATAACATCTATATCTATAGACTCACCTTTGTTTAAAAAATAGTTTTTGGCAGTAGACACGCCATAAGGTTTAAGAGCACTAATACAATCTCGTTTATTAAAAGTAAGTGCCGCTTGATAAAAATCACAAGCAGTTTGTGGAATACCTATTAATTGAAAATAAGCCTGAAGCAATCCATCTTCTCCAGGTGTTCCGTGTACAACATTAAAAGCAGCATGAAAAGTCACCTTTGAACCATTTACCAATAAAGAAAAATCATTTTTATCAATATCGAACCTATCATTATTATCGTCTAGATAATACCACCCATCTGTGGTGATATAAATACGGTAAGGAAGATATTTCTCTTTATCTATATTTTTATACACAAGATTCCCACTGTTAATGGAAATTTCGAACTCAC
>CAVYIL010000002.1:0-10620 GCA_963768325.1 uncultured Flavobacteriaceae bacterium
GGCCGGTGGCCTCGAAGGGCTGCGGGCGTACCCGGGCCGGGGCCTTGGGTCTGCTGTGGGCGAGTTGGTCGGCGTTGCGCAGCACCCGGTAGAAGGTGGATTCCGAGGCGATGTAACGCCCCTGATCGGCCAAAGCAGGGACGATCTGATGCGGGCTGAGGTGGGCGAATTCCTGCTGGTTGGCCACCGTCAGGATCTCCGCCTGCTCCGCGGGCGAGAGGCGATTGGCCGGGGTACGCACGGCCTCCGTGGCGCGGTGCTCCCGGCGGCGCCCATCGCCCTTGACGGCGCCCTCCTGGCGCCAACGCTGCAGAGTGCGCTCGGACAGTCCCAGCGCGACGCAAGCAGGCGCCAGGCGAGCACCCTCGGCGCAGGTCTGGGCGATAGCCTCGCTCACCGCCACGCGCCGTTCTTGGGTGTAGGAGCGTCACTACCGAATTTATAGAAAAATGTGCAAATTAGAAGGAGCCGAAGATGGCTTTGCTTTTGCAACAGGTATGGCTGCAATATTTTCTACTTTTGCAGCGCTGCTTAATAGTGGAGACCATATTGTTTCTGCACGCTCAATTTTTGGTTCTACACATACATTATTTACTAAATATTTCCCTAAATGGAACATAGAAACCAGTTACTTTAAAGTCGATGAAACAGAAAAAATAGAGAGTCTAATACAACCAAACACCAAGATTTTATATGCCGAATCTCCTACTAATCCTAGTGTTGATATATTAGACTTAGAATTATTAGGTAGAATAGCAAAAAAACACAACCTATTATTTATCATTGATAATTGTTTTGCTACTCCTTATATACAGACCCCCATAAAATTTGGAGCGGATTTAGTTATTCATTCTGCTACTAAATTAATCGATGGTCAAGGAAGAGTATTAGGAGGCATAACAGTAGGAAAAAAAGAATTAATTAGAGAGATTTATTTATTTTCGCGCTCTACAGGTCCTTCACTTTCGCCCTTTAACGCTTGGGTTTTATCTAAGAGTTTGGAGACATTGGCAGTTAGACTGGAGAAACATAGTCAAAATGCCCTAGAACTCGCTAAATTTCTAGAGAAGCATCCAAAGGTGAATTGGGTAAAATATCCATTTCTAAAATCTCATTCACAATATAACGTTGCAAAAAAACAAATGAGATTAGGTGGTAATATTGTTGCTTTTGAAGTTAAAGGAGGAATTGATGGGGGACGTACCTTTTTTGATAATATTAAAATGTGTTCATTATCTGCCAATCTTGGAGATACCAGAACTATTGTTACACACCCAGCATCTACAACGCATAGTAAACTTACATCAGATGATAAATTGATTGTTGGTATAACTGACGGAATGGTTAGATGTTCTGTTGGGTTAGAGCATGTAGATGATATAATTAATGATGTAAAACAGGCTTTAGAAAAAATTAAGTAACACTTCTTTTACAGTAAATTCATAAAGAAATTGGTGTAATTTTAACTAATATGACACAGCACACTGTACATTATACTGTGGCTGATATTCATTTTAACCCTATCAAATATTTAGAAATTTGATGGGGTTAAAATGAATGTATATAAAGAATTTTCTTAATAATTTAAAAATGTGCAGCAGTTGTACCTATAGAACGTTCAATTTTTTTTGCAAGACCTTGTAATACTTTACCCGGACCAACTTCTGTAAAAAGAGTAGCTCCATCTTTTATCATATTTTCAACGCTTTGTGTCCATTTTACAGGAGCTGTAAGTTGAGCCATAAGATTCTTTTTAATCTCCTCAGGATTTATTATAGCTGTAGTAGTAACATTTTGATATATAGGACAAATAGGCTTGTTAAAAGTAATAGTATTAATCGCAGCAGCGAGTTGTTCTCTTGCGGGTTCCATTAACGGAGAATGAAATGCTCCTCTCACAGGTAAAATTAAAGCTTTACGCGCGCCTTTTTCCACCATAATTTTACAGGCTTTTTCTACAGCCTCTACTTCTCCAGAAATAACCAATTGTCTAGGGCAGTTATAATTAGCAGGAACCACAATTCCATCAATATCAGTACAAATTTTTTCCACTATATTATCCTCTAATCCTAAAACGGCAGCCATCGTAGAAGGTTCTAGCTCACAAGCATATTGCATCGCTATTGCTCGCTTAGAGACCAATCGTAATGCATCTTCAAAATCCAGAGTGCCGTTGGCTACTAAAGCTGAGAACTCTCCTAATGAATGTCCAGCCACCATATCTAGCTTAAAATTATCTCCAAGTACTTTACTTAGTATTACCGAATGTAAAAAAACTGCTGGTTGTGTAACATTTGTTTCTTTTAATTCTTCAACGGTTCCTTCAAACATAATTTTAGTTATCTCAAAACCCAAAATAGCATTTGCTCTTTCAAAAAGGCTTTTTGCTAAATCTGAATTCTTGTATAAATCAAGACTCATTCCTGAGAATTGTGCTCCTTGACCCGGAAATATATATGCATTCATATATTTGTTTTTTTTGACAAATGTAATAATAAACAAAGATTATAAAAGTCTATAATTTTAAATTTAGTAATAGAAGTGGTTTAAACTAATAACTTTATTATTATAGATACATCAGTTACAACTCTCTATTTTTTTAATTTTATAGTTATACCCAAAGGTATATAATATTTAGCTAAAAGCAGTGTTTTTTTTCATAAACTAACGCTTCTTTTTATAATAGGTCAGGTATGTAAAAGCGTGTTTATGTCTCTCATCTTTTGGGTGAATTTCTTCCTTTTGGATAGTCCAAATTTCTAGATCAATATCAGGAAAAAAAGTATCTGCTTCAAAAGATTCATGAACTCTAGTTAATTCGATACAGTCTGAGTAATCTAATGCTATTTTATATATTTCACCACCTCCTATAATGAACGGCTGGGGATCGTCTTTTGCTATCTCTAAAGCTTTTTGCAAAGAATCTACGACAATTACACCTTCTGGTTGGTATTTTTTATTTCTAGTGATTACAACATGAATCCGATTAGGCAATAACTTAGGAAAAGACTCAAAAGTTTTGCGTCCCATAATGATATAATGCCCTGTAGTCAATCGTTTGAATCGTTTAAAATCATCAGGCAGATGCCATACTAAATCGTTGTTTTTTCCTAAAGCATTATTTTCTGCTGCTGCAGCAATTATTGTTACCATTTCTAATGTATTCTAGTTTAGTTTAGCAATAAAGTGGTTTAAACTTTTTTGATTCTGGCGAAAAATAACATTTTTATAGCGAATTGAAAAGTTTAAACTACTTCAATGACAAACAGTTAATTTTATCTTAATCTACATCCAAGATTGTTATACCATTTTTCTTATGAATTTACTGCAATAAAATATTCTTTTTTCCTATCTGCTTCCTGATAAAAATAAACCGTAGCGCTGCTATGCTTGATTTTTCTCTGTCGCATATATATAAATTCATAAAGAAAAAGATATTATTCCAAATATCACGAATTATGGTTTATATCATTTCCCTTGTGAATTTACTCCAATGTTTAAAATTAATAAGCTAGTCAGTCACATTAGTATCCTACCTATAGAATAATCTTAATAAAATTGTTAATATCTAAAGCTAAATGTTAATTAAAACATTGATTGTCTTGTGTTTTGTGTTTTTTATTTATATGATTTTATGTTATTTTCATAGTAAAATAAACTAACCAATAATATTAGACAAAATTATGGCAATTTCTAAACAATACTTAAAATCAAAACCGATTTGTAAAGTTACTTTTACTGTTCCTGCATCAGATGCTTACAATGTTAGTGTTGCAGGGGAATTTAATAACTGGGACACTAAAGTAAATAGGTTAAAAAAACAAAAAAACGGAACTTTTAAAGGTACTCTGAATTTACCAAAGGATAATAAATTCGAATTTAAATATGTAGTAGATGGAGAATGGACCAATGAATCAGAAGCTGATGGTTTTAAATGGAATGATTTTGCTGCTACAGAAAACAGTCTACTTGTTTTATAATATTTTTATGTATTCTAAATAAAAGGTGTTGATTATTAAAAACTCAGCACCTTTTTTTGATTTATACCATTTTATTTTGCAGTAAATTCATATGGTAAATGGTATCAAACGCGTACTTTTTTCGCTTGTAAAGCCATAAAAATTAGGCTTTTTTTCCACAATGTTTTTATGATATTATTATTTAAATTTATACTATAATTTGAGGGCTGAGTTCTTATACAAAATGGGTGTTAGAATATCGTTTTGTAATCATAAACTTTATCCTTGTGACTAAAAAAGATGTTTTTTTGATAAATAATTAGTTAAAAGAAAGTCCGCTATCGGTTTAGTGGCGTGTTATAGGTTTTTAAAGAAGTCTGTAATAGTAATGTAATTAATGTTTTACTAATATGAATGAAACACTTATGGTTGGCTACCTTCAGAGTTGGGTGCCATCGGATTTAACTTTTACACAAGCTGCAGAGCAGGGCTATAATGCTATTGTTATGGCATTTGGTGAGATAAAAGGATCTAATGTTGGTATTGTTGATGATGCTTTTAATCCATCTCCAACTTATGAAGAATTTAAAAATGATATTTTGAACGCTAAAGAAAAAGGAGCAAAACATATACTTTTTTCTGTAGGTGGAGAGTCAGGTCGTAACACATACTTCCCTAATGGTGTTGCAGTAAAAGAAGTAGCTTCTTCATTAGTAGAATTTCTAGAAGAATATGGTTTTACAGGAGTTGATTTTGATTTAGAAATTGATGAAGATGGTGACTATTTAGATTCATTATGTCAGGAAATTAAAAAATTAAATCCTTCATTGATAATAACTGCTGCACCACAGCTTAATCAAGCAGATCACAATACAAACTTATTTTTGGTATCTACTGGTAATGCTCAGGTGTATAATAAAGCTGTAGTAAATAAGCGTTTTGATTATTTGTTTATACAGGCGTACAATAATCAATGGCCTGTTGTTAATGGTTTTAACGAAACCCAAGTAGGTTTTATTTCAGAAGGGTTTAAAAATCTTAAAAATACAGTTCCAACTGAAACAAAAATTGTAATTGGTGAACCAGCTAATAAAAATGCAGCAGGAACAAGTATTTTTACAGTCTCTGATGTTCCTAATAATGTTTACCAGTTGATTAGAGATCAGTTTGAAATTATTAGCTCGGATGAACAATTTGGCGGCGCTATGGTTTGGAATATAAACTTTGATAGAGATAATGATTATCAGTTTATTAAGTCGGTAAAAGAAGTCGTTATTGATAAAGTTACATTGTTTTAGTAAGTAAAGTCAATGATATAACTTTTTAAATTTTGATATCTTGTTAAAAAGATATTTTACAGTTTAATAAATCAACTTTGTTTATCATTTTTGTATTCTAAATTACTGTGTAAAGTTGTGTTTATTAGTTAGATTGAAGATAAAGAGCGCGGATAATTTGGTTATTATTACCGCGTTCTTTTTTATACTATTTCCCTTATTAACTTACCGAAATAAGGGATTTTATTTTACAATAAATTCATAAGAAAAATGGTGTAAATTGTTGTTTCTGTAGTTGAAGTTATATGATTAAAAGAGTGATTGTCATTAATGAGTAGCGTTTTATTAATGTCGTTAATTATTTTTTAAACCAGAACCATCCGAAAGTTTTTCAAAAATGGTTAAATTTAGTTGTTAGCCCTTTTAAACAGGCGGATATTATACAGTTTTCAAGAAAATAAGTCTTCATTAAAGTTGATTATTTCTTGTGGTTCTCCCCGAACTCGTTTAGCCCCTTCTCCTACCTGATTGCAGACATAGTCTAGAGTAAGGTGAAAATTAAGGCAAACTCTTATTTTTTCCACAAAATTGGAAAAGGCGTGTTTTTTCTTAGCTATTGTTCTTACAATAAGTTGAAGCAGTAAATAGGTTATTAGTGCCACATATATCTGCGATTTTACTGCATTTTCACTTGTTCCGACAAAGGTTTTAATTTGTAAATTCTGTTTAATTGCTTTGAAAAACAATTCTATATCCCAACGTTTTTTGTACAAATCTGCTATGGTTCTTGCTTTCCAGTCTAATTGGTTGGTAATGATTTCTATTACTTTGTTTTCATCTGCTTTATAAACGTGTACTAGCCGTAATTGTACAGAATTAATCCCTGTTTTAATAGCTTTCTTACTTGAAAGGGTTATAATTTCATCCTTTAGAATATCTTGGTCTATATCCATAGGAAGTTCCAACTCTTTAACGGTTTGAAAAAGTATTCGTTTTAATACGAGTTACGAAAAACATTCTCTGCTCTTACTCTTTGTAACATTAACAGAAAATCGAAATAGGCTCTATCCTCTACCACTATTGTGCCTTTAGGGAAAATCAATTGTTTAAGACCATGCCTATCATGGAGTTTAGCAGGAGTGATGTTTATCACATCTGGAATCATCATAGTATCATCCCAACAAGTGTGTATTTTAATCCCTCCTTTTGCTGTCCGAAACTTTGCCCAGTCAAACATGGACAAGCATAGACTAATAACGGTACTGTCTATAAGTTTTATACTTCGGTCTTTAATTTCATCTATTATGTGGGATTCATGACGATTAGATAGGATATGGCTGTAATGGGTCAACAGTCTGTTGTAAAGGCTCTCGAATACTTTATAACTTCTGTTTTTATTACCATCACTCATAGTAGAACGTGCTGGACTCTGATCAAGACCTAAACTTGATATGAATGTCTCGGACACCCCAATACTACTAGAAATATCGCTTAAAGTCAGGCATTTATTAAGCTGTCCGAAAGTTAAAGCTACAAATTGATCGAAAGTCTTATACCTACTGCAGCCCTTATCGCTTTTATGATTTTCGGAACATCTCCTAATCATCCAACGAGGAACTAAATCTAAAATTTGGCGAATTAATGGAGTATTTGTGTTTTTAGTACGCTTGAAGAGTCCCATAAAATGTATTTAAATTTTAGAAAGCTAAAATACGAGTTTCTAAGGATGTTTTGAAAATATAACTTTCGGATAGTTATGTTTTTAAACGTAAAAATATGAAGGGAAACTTCCCTGTGAAATTAGAATATGTAATGCTTTTTTTTTATAAATTTACCAATCATCTTAAATTAATTAAAAATCACTAGAAATGAAAAAAAGAATATTATTATTTTTATTATTATTGGGGCTCTCTTCTTTAATTAATGCCCAAATAACGGAGTTAAATAACGGAAATATAGGGATAGGTGTCGCTGATCCTAAAACAAAATTACATATTAACGGGGGAATTCGAGGTCATCTAGAAGGGGGCGTCTTAAGAGTAGAAAGTGAAGAAGGGAATATAGATTTAGGAGCTCAGAATAATGAATGGGCTATGATATATACAAATTTACCTAAAATGATATTTAATAAAGATGTGTATACCACTACTGGTTCTTTTTCTTCGTATTTAAATGATTTAGTATTAAAAACAACAGGAAAAGAGCGTATGGTAATTGATGATTTCACAGGAAATGTTGGAGTAGGAACCTCTAATCCTCTCGCAAAACTGCATGTTAATGGTAGTATAAGGGGTAATCAAAATGGGGGAGCATTAAGAGTAGAAGGGAGTTATGGGTTTATTGATATAGGTGCTCAGAATTCTAGTTTTGCCCATATATACACGGATCGATCCAGAATAATGTTTAATAGAGATCTTTATTTAAGAACTGGTACATTTTCTTCGTATGATACTGATTTAGTTTTAAAAACAAAAGGCATTAGTCGTTTTGTGATTGATGAAGAAACGGGAAATGTTGGGATCGGAGCGGAGAATCCAGATTCTAAATTAGTGGTGAGTGGTAATATATTAGCAAGAGAAATTAAAGTTACAGCTACTGCTGGTGGTGCTGATTTTGTTTTTGCTAATGATTATGATTTGCCTTCACTTAAAAAAGTAGAAAAATATATAAAGAGAAAAAAACACTTGCCAGAGATAGCTTCTGCTAAAGAGATGGAAAAAAAGGGAATTAATTTGGCTAATATGAACATTAAGTTACTTCAGAAAATTGAGGAATTAACTCTTTATACTATTGCGCAAGAAAAGAAAATTAATGATCAAGAAAAACGATTAGAAAGAATTGAGAAACTATTAAATAATAACCAATAATAGAATAGTGATACCATTTTCCTCATGAATTTATCGAAATAAAGCATTTTTCCTATTTACGTTTTTGGATAAAAACAAACCGTAGCCACGCTATGCTTGATTTTTATCTGTCGTATATATATAAATGAGGTATTTTCTTTTATAGTGAATTCATATAGAAAATGGTATAATCAGGTATAAATAAATTATAGTTATAAAGATTATGAACAGAATTAAAAATACGATACTATTATCTTTTATTGTTGTTTACGGTATGTTTGCTCAATTTAAGAATAATGAAGAGTTAACGAACGCTTACTATCAGTATTTAATTACTGGTGGGGAAGCCAGTTTTATTGTTGAATCAGGTAAAAACGTGTTGTTTGAGTCTTCTGATGAAGTGATTTTAAAACCAGGTTTTCATGCAGAGAAAGGATCTTTGTTTATAGCTAGAGTTAATACAAATTCAGTAAGAGGTATGAGAGCTACTCCATTAGAGAGAACAACATCAATATTTAAAAATATAAAAGTTGTAGCGTATCCTAACCCAGCAAAGAACAAAGTAAATGTAAGGATTACGGATGTTTGTATTGACTGTAGTATAGGGGTTTTGAATTCGCAAGGAATACTTTTGCGAAATAGGGCTTTGAAAAACAATGATAGAATAGAGATAGAATTGAGTGGTTTGAAAAAGGGTATTTATTTTATTGTTGTGAGGCAAAATACTAAAATAATTACTACTAAGAAATTGATGAAATTATAAACCGTAGGCAGTATCTCAAAAAGTGTGTAAACTCGATTTTTATCTATAAGATATATAAAAAATAAGCCATTTTCTTTTACAGTAAATTCATGAAGAAATGGTATTGTATAGAAATCTTTTTTTAAGTTCTCATAGTGATATGAGAACTTTTTTTATTTTCTGATAATTTATATATGGAATTCGTTTAAACTTTTTTTTAATTAATAACCAATTATTTACAAATCTCAACTAAAAAACCAACTAATTAATTATCAGGTGTTTATATTAAATATTTAAACAGATTCATGGTATTATTCTTTTACTACAGTTACTTTTTTACTGATTTTTGTTTGTTGGGTTATCATTCTGCCAAGTACATCTGCTTTACGATTTTCTATAAAAACCATTTCATCAACATATCCTTCTAAAACAAACTCTCCTCCCTTATCAAAAGTGACATTAAAAGGTATATAACCTCCTTTTTTACTAATTCTAAATGAATCTGTTGTTTTTCCTTTTAATTCTGAAATCGAATGTGTTTCTTTAAAAACCCCAAAATGAAAAACAACTATCCTCATATCTTTTTCTTTTAATTGAATTGTATCCAGATACGACTTGTAAATAACCTCTCCATACTCTTCCTCTTTTGCGAATATTTTATCCTTAAGTCGTATAAACACTCTTAGGTTATCATTTTTTTCATCGCCAACGGTATATTCTTTTACAACTGTAACTTTTTTACTGATTTTTGTTTCATTAGCTATTGTTTTAATGCCTTTTTTTTCATCATTTTCTTTCAAATAAACAAGATCTAAAATATAACCATCTAACACAAATTCTCCTTCTTCTTTTAAAGTTAACCAAAAAGGGATATCTCCATTTATATCAGCTGGAAAAGTATCTAAAGGCTTCTTTTTTAATTCTTCAATTGAATATGATTTTTTGAAATTACCCAAACAAAGAAGTGTTATTCTACGATCATCTTTTTTTAAGTTTATTGTATCTAAGTCCGATTTATATTTAACCTTTCCAAATTCTGATGCCCCTAATTCGGGTTTATTGGGAAAATCAAATGTTAATTCTAGATTAGTTGCTTTTGTTAGCTTGGCTTTTACAATTTCATCTTCTTTTGTTGAATTAATACAACTTGATATAATTACTAAAATAAATATAGCTACTATTTTAGAATTTATTTTTAAATTTTGCATGTTCTATCTCTTTTATTGAATCATTTTTATATTTAGTAATTTCTTTATTTCTTTTGTTTTCATTATATTCTTTTTCATACTTCTTAAGTTTTTCAATATCTCTAATATAAGTAAGAGAATCTTTAAGAGTATAATTAATATCTTGCCTATATCTTGAATCATATGTTTTTAATATCTCCATTTTATAAACAACCAACTTATCACCATAGTATTGAAACCCTTTATAATTTGGAGCTATAGAATCATTTGGCTTGGGCATTAACACAAGTGGCTCTTTAGCAATACTATCATTAGCTTTATTATTGTTATTAAAACGCTTATTATACTCCGTTTTTATACTATCATAATAATCCACTACCGATTTAAAATTTAAAGAAAAACTATAAATAGATTTCATCAGATCATCATAACTTTTTGCAAAACTACCAAAAGTCATAAAATCAGGATTCCCCCAAGAATCTGTTAATTCATTATCCATTTAAACAACCTATCCCTAAGTGTGATATAGAAGAAAACAAGGGATAAAGTTACTTTGCTTATTCTTTCACGACGGTTACTTTTTTACTGATTTTATGTTGTTCGGTTATT
>CAVYIL010000003.1:0-13175 GCA_963768325.1 uncultured Flavobacteriaceae bacterium
CTGTTGTTGTTCCACTAATTTTTTACGTACTTGTGAAACGGCAGCAATTTGACTAACATGTTTAGCTACATCTAATTTTCGAATCTCTTTCTCTACATTTTTTTTATTAAGATAAACTTCAGCTACACCAGTTATCTTGTTTATTTCAAATTTAATATTTATTAAGTGAAGTTCGTTTACTAGAGCTGTACTATCAAAATGATTTTGATCAATAAAAGAACGGTTCATTGCATATAAGGTTACCGCTCGGTACATGGCTCCGGTATCTACATATATGTATCCTAATTCTTTGGCTAGTTGTCTTGCCACAGTACTCTTACCTGTAGATGAGTGACCATCTATTGCTATTATTATTTTATTATGACTCAATTATTGTAAATTTACATTAATACCAAAAGTGTTTGTTGAAGCTGCAGAATTATATCTAGCGTATGAATAAGCAAATTTAAATTTTCCTATTCGTAATGAAAATCCTCCACTTAGTCCCGCGAAAGATCGTTGATCTTTTACTTTTAATTCTTCTGATCTCCTAAAATTATAGCCTAAACGAAGGTTAAAACCTTTTTCTGGAAATAACTCAATACCTAGAACTATATGTCGGAGTGTGTTATTTAAAAAACTGGGGTTGTCTTCTTTTACATTCCCTTCTAAATCAGTAACGTCTCTAGTCGGGTTTCTAAATGCGGTTTTCCAAACCTGAATATTTTCTAGGGTAAAATTCCATCTAATAGGAACACCTGTTAAAGTCTGAGCAAACCCAGCGTCAATGGATAGAGGTAATTTCTCTTTAGTATCTGCATAGGTAGTAAATTGCATGCCCAGATTTCTAATAACAAATCCAAAATCAAATTTAGTTTCTGGGTTATGGTAAATTATTCCTAAATCAAATGCTCCTCCAATAGAGGAGTATTCTTCTAATTTAGATGATATTAATTTAGCGTTTACACCCGTATGAAACTTTGAGTTAGGGATTGTATAAGCATACCCAAAAGAAATAGCAACTTCGGACGCGCCAAAGCTACTTGTTTCTTCTCCAAGTTCATCAAACCCATCAAATTTTCCGTAATTTATATAAGTAACCCCAGCGTGAAAAACTCTTTCTTTCTTACCTAATTTTTTAGCATAAGCTACAGATCCGTAATTAATATCAGTGATATAATTTACATAATTGACAGCTAGTTGATTTTCCATTTCTGCATTAATGGTTGCTGGATTTAGCATAGCAGAGGTGGGATCCATGTTGTAGCCCGTTACATATTTTCCTCCTAATGCGGCTTGACGAGGGGAGGATACCAAATTTAAAAATTGATATGTGTACCTACCGCCTATTTGTGAATAGGTTAAAGGGGAAAAAAATAGTAGTCCTAGATATATGTATATACGCATCATCACCGACAAAAATAATAGAAACTAATTTGAAAACGATATTTACCAATAAAAATTTTAGGTTTTTTATTATGAAAAACTTGTATCATGAAACTAATTTGGTTCTAAATATCTGTATACTAGTTTTATATACGCGGTGGTGGTGTGTTCATATGTTAAAATTATAGATAGGATTCAAGATTGGATTACAGAAGAACAGTTTAAGGTATTGCCTAAAAGGGTTCTGTTGCAAATATTATTTTAACTCCGTTTTATCTTAACTATTTGTACAAAATCGCTTTGTTTATATTTGGATTTTTACAAATTTATCAACTTTTTTAATTCTGTATTTGACAAATCACCAATCCATTTTTCACCAGCAGAAACAGTTAAATCAGCTAGTTGTTTTTTCTGTTGGATCATTTCATTAATTTTTTCTTCGAATGTTCCTTTTGTTATCATTCGATAAACTATCACGTTTTTTTGCTGTCCAATCCGAAAGGCTCTATCTGTTGCCTGTGCTTCGACTGCTGGATTCCACCATAAATCGTAATGAATGACATGGTTGGCTTTCGTAAGATTCAATCCAGTACCTCCTGCTTTTATGGAAAGAATAAAAGTTTTATGACTAGTTTTTTCCTGAAAGTTCATAACCATCTCATCTCGTAATTTTCTAGAGGTTCCTCCGTGTAAGAATAGTGGCTGATTGCCAAAATGGTTTTTTATCATTATTTTTAATATATCTCCCATTTCTTTATACTGGGTAAATATTAGTACTTTTTCGTTGTTTTCGTATATCGTTTGCAATATATCTAGTAAGAGAGTGGCTTTTCCAGAGAGTTCTGGTTTATAATCTTCTTTTTTTAGAAATTGTGAAGGATGGTTACAAATTTGTTTTAGTGCTGTCATTAATTTAAAAACTAAACCAGCGCGTTTTATTTTTTCTCCTTTAAAGTTATTAAGTTCAGCCATCATATTATTTACTACATTTTGATAAATAGCTGTTTGTTCTTTTGTAAGTGATATATATTGATTGTTTTCTATTTTATTAGGTAAATCCGTTATGATTTTCTTATCTGTTTTAAGTCTTCTTAAAATAAAGGGCGAGGTAATTGTTTTTAATTTTTCTAGTTGTTTACTATCATTATAGGATTCTATTGGCGAAGAAAATTCTTTTTTAAAATATTTAAGCGATCCTAAATATCCTTTATTGATAAAATCGAAAATACTCCAATATTCGCTAAGTCTGTTTTCTACTGGTGTTCCTGATAATGCTATTTTTATAGTACTTTTTAATTTTTTTATTGATTTAGTTTGCTCACTTGTTGGATTTTTAATGTTTTGAGCTTCATCGATAATTACTGCTGCCCATTTTATTTTAGTAAATGTATTGCTCTCACTTCTGATTATACCATAGGATGTAATTAGGACATCACAATTAGAGTAGTCTAATTTTCTTTTTTGACCATGATAAATCAATGCCGATATAGTAGGCGCAAATTTTTGTAGTTCTTTCTGCCAATTAGAGATAAGAGTTGTAGGAACGATTATAAGTGCTTTGCTTTTAACTAATTTATTTTCTGCTTTGAGATTAAGAAGAAAACTAATTATTTGGATCGTTTTACCAAGCCCCATGTCATCTGCTAATATACTTCCAAAACCAATTTTAGAATTATTATGTAACCATTGATAACCTCTCTCCTGATAGGGTCTTAGTGAGGCTTTTAGCTCGGTTGGAGTTTCGATCTTATTTGATTGAAGCAGTTCTTTAATTAGTTTTCTTGCTCTAGGGGAAATGGTGATTTTTGCTTCTTGATACTCTTCGGTTAGTGCTGTTTTTAATAATTCATTATTGGATAGTTGGTCTTCTTTTGATAGGTTGCTAAGTAATTTATCGATTTCATTAGGGTCTATTAACACATATTCCCCTTTTATTTTTACCACCCCAGAGAGTCCTTCAACTAGTTTTTTAAATTCATCTACTGGAATATTTTGATTGCCAATAGCTATTTGCCATTCAAAATTTAGCATCTCATCTAAATTAAGATAACTTTTTTCCGAAGCTTGAGAATCTTTTTGTTGTAATAACATAGAGGTTCGGGGTTTCGCTAAATTTTTGAGTACTTGTGGTAATAATATCTTTATTCCAGATAACTTTATAATAGGTAATATTTTTAGTAATATTTCTGTAAACTCATTAGAGGTATAGGTTAGAATCTCTTTTCCTCCGCCAGAAATATATCTTTCCATATCTTTAAAATCGTGAGCTAAATTAGACAACGATTGTAGTACGCCTCCTTTAACGTCTTTAAACTTTTTATTGTTTAAAAAATCTTCAAAAGAGATAGGAGCTTCTAGAGATTTCTTAGTATTAGTAACAAGTAACTCTACACTAAAGGTGTTGTCCTCAATTTCTTCTACTTTTAGTAAGGGAACAAATTCTTTATCTGTAATATAGTAACGACTAAGCCATTGATAGATAGAGCCTGGGGTTTCTGATTCCCCCAGGTCATTAAATTCATGAGATGCATTAGAAAAAAATAGTTGTTCGATTTTATCGTAGTTTGTTCTGTATCTTTTATCTATACTAAATTGTGATGTAGCATAGGTATAATAAAAATGTTCAATAAAAAGAGATGTTAGGCTAATTACTTGATTTTTTTTTGATAAAACTTTAGCCTCTACCGAATCCTCAAGCATCTGAACCATTCCTGTTGGTGATTTTATGGATATAGCTTCAATTATTTTTTCAACATCCTCGTTTATACTAGCTGGTATCCAGCGGATATAATATTTTCCATTAGAAAGCTTGATGATCTGTGGTACATAAGCACTTGTTTCTAGAAGTTTTAAACTAAAATGATAAGAATTATATACAGTTTTGAGAGCGTCTGATAATCTATCCACATATTTATTAGGTATCCGTTTAATAAACTCAATAAGTTTTATAAAACCTTTTTGTGTAGAAAAATGCTTTTCTTCATTACCATAATAAAATAGGGTGTCTAAGTAGAACACTTCATTGTGGAGAAGTACTTCAATGTTTTCAATTTTTTCGAATTCGAATGCAGAAAATTGATTCACCGTATTTTCTGTTAATTCCCTTTTAACGTATTGAGAGAGTATCTGATAATTCTTTTTTAATAGTTGCTTAAAATCTTTATTATAAAACAATGAATCTTTATCTAATAGCGATAATAAGCTTTCTTGCATAGGTTTAATTACAGAAAAGTCTATTGGCTCATACGGTTTATCAACTTCCGCATTTTTGGCAATCTGTTTCTTTATAAATAGTTGTGCTGCCTCTGGGATATAAAGTTCTTTGCTTATATTGAAACCCGTTTTTTCGAGTTCATTGATGATATCAAAATCATGAAGTTGAAATATGATGAATGGATTTTTATCGATTTCTGATGAAATAATATAAATTACAGCTGCAAGATGTTTGCACGGAACCGCCCAGTCTGGACACGAACAATCCATCTCAAAATCCTCCCATGATTTCGGAAAAATATTTATTTTGCTTTGTTGTGCAATTATATCCAGTTCAGAAGGGAGTTCTCTGTTTAGCAAGCGAGCTAATAATAATGGATTAAATAAAATGGATTGAATTAGAATATTTTTTTGTTCTGAACTAAATTTTGGAATCGATATTTTAATCTTATAAGGAAGTTTTCGACTACCACTTACCTTAGCATTAACTTTATTGTTCTCAATATTTATTTCTTTAACAGAGCCATTTCTAGCATAGGTCCTGCCACGAGGTAATCGGTTTGAATAATCGATATCTATTAGAGAATTCAGAAATTGTTCGCCCCACCAAGTTTTACCAAAATCATTCATATATTAGCTTAAAGTTTAACTTTTGCATTTCATTTCACTTATGAATTTACTGCAATAAAACATTCTTTTACAGCAAATTAATAAGTGAAATGGTATTACTTGTAAAAATCTTATGTTTTATGTAAAAATAATAAGGTTTTTTGGATTTTATAACTGGACTCGTTTATTTTTTTGTAATTATTAATAAGGGCATAAATTAGTTTGTTTTTTTAGTCAATAAATCTTTATTATTGGGCTTATGAAATCGAGAAGTAAGAAAAGACATAGTATAAGAAGCTCAGGAATTGATTCGTTTAAGGGTTTCTGATTATCTTAGAAAACAACAAGGCATTCAAAAGAATTGTGCAGAAATATTTGGTCTTAGTGAAATGGCGGCAAACCGTATATGGGCGAAGTACAAATCAGGTGGAAAGCAAGCTCTTCGTAGTAAAAAAACGTGGCGTTCAAGGAGGCAAGAAACTAAAGAAAGATCAAGCATATCAAGTTTGCCAGCTTATTAAGGACAAATTACCAGATCAACTAAAGCTTCCTTTTGGATTATGGACATGAGAAGCAGTACAACAATTGATCTCAAGGAAGTATGGTATAGAACTGTCTCGTTGGCAAGTTTGTCGATACCTTAAGAGTTGGGGATATACTCCTCAAAAGCCTATAAAAAAAGCATTCGAACAAAAGCCAGAACAAGTTCAAAAATGGTTAGAAGAAGAATATCCAGCTATAAAAGAAAGAGCTTCTAAAGAAAAAGTAACCATTTATTTTGGAGATGAAACAGGTTGTAGAAACACTCATCAAGCAGGAAAGTCTTATGCTCCCAAAGGACAAACCCTTACCATAATGGCTACAGGAAAACGTTTTACGGTTAATATGATTTCTGCTATTAGCAATAAGGGACATTTACAGTTTATGCTTATGGAAGCAGGTTTTAATAGTGAAGTTTTTAAAACATTTCTACAGCAAATGATTAAACATAGTAAGAAAAAAATATTTTTCATTACAGATAACCATCCATCTCATAAAACCAAAAAACTCAATGAGTGGTTAGAAGAAAATAAAGAAAAAATGGAAGTGTTTTTTATTCCTCCCTATTCTCCTGAACGCAACCTGCAGGAATATGTAAACCAAGATTTAAAAACTAATGTTATTTTAAAAAAAAAGAGGCATCAACAAAGAACAACTCAAAGAAAACATCGGCAATTTTATGAATAAAAGGAAAGCTAATAAACCCCAAGTAATAAAATATTTCCATCATAAATACACCAGATATGCTATGTAGAGATTGTATATAAACTAATTTACCTAACGATTAATATGTGTATTCTTTGTATCTTACAAATTGTAATTGTAATTGTTTGAAAAACTATATATTGCCAACAATGTGAAACGATTAAAGTGTCATATTTCGCTAAGTAAGGACTAAAATTTTAATTAAAAGTTAATTTATGAAATCATTAAAATTAATTATAGCATTGCTCTTTATAGTAATGTTAAGTAATTGTAAAAAATCACCATCCCCAGAAAATACTGTTTCTACTGAAGTTGAAGTAGAACAGCATAAAGACTCGTCTGGATTTGTTTATGAAACAGTAACTAATGATCCAACAGGATTAAGATTATATACTTTAGAAAATGGTTTTAAAGTATACATGAGTAAAAATGAAGAAGAGCCAAAAATTCAAACATATATAGCCGTTAGAGCAGGTTCTAATTATGATCCAAAAGAAACTACAGGATTAGCTCATTATTTAGAACACATGGTGTTTAAGGGAACAGATAAAATTGGTACTCAAGACTACGAAAAAGAAAAAGTATTGCTCCAAAAGATTTCGGATTTGTACGAACAACATAAAGCAGAAACGGATTTAGTTAAGAAAAAAGAAATTTATAAAGAGATAGACAAAGTCTCTCTAGAGGCTTCAAAAATCTCAATATCCAGTGAATATGACAAGATGATTAGTTCTTTAGGCGCAGAAAGAACTAATGCTCATACTTGGTTTGAAGAAACTGTTTATCAAAATAAAATACCAGTTAATGAATTGGATAAATGGCTTATGGTAGAAAGTGAACGTTTTGGTAAACTAGTTTTACGATTATTTCATACCGAATTAGAAGCAGTTTATGAAGAGTTTAATAGAGGACAAGATAATGATTATAGAAAGGTGTACGCATCAATGTTAGAAGGTTTGTTTCCGAATCATCCATATGGACAACAAAAAACAATTGGTACTTCAGAGCATCTTAAAAATCCTTCTATGGTAGCAATACATAATTATTTTGATAAATATTATGTACCTAATAACATGGCTATGGTATTAGTAGGAGATATTGATTTTGATCAAACCATTCAAAAAGTTAACGACACATTTGGTAAATTAAAAAGAAAAGAAATTACGCATCCAATATTACCAAAAGAAAGTTCGATTGACACACCAGTTATTAAAGAAGTTTATGGTCCTACTGCTGAGTCCATAACAATAGCTTTTCGGTCTGATGCTATTGGATCTAAGGAAGAGAAGCTGCTTACATTATCGGATATGTTACTGACTAATGGTAATGCGGGTCTAATTGATTTAAACTTAAATCAGAAACAAATGGTACAAAATGCAGGGTCTTCTCCAACATTTTTAAATGATTACGGATACCATCAATTTTTTGGATCACCAAAAGAAGGACAAACACTAGATGAAGTTAAAAATTTAATCTTAAGTCAGATTGAAAAGTTAAAAAAAGGAGAATTTGATGAATGGATGATTTTTGCCGTTATTAATGATTTAAAGTTAGCACAAACTAGAAAATATGAAAACAATACAGCTCTTGCTTCTGCTTATTATAAAGCATTTATTCATCACCAAGATTGGAAAGATAAAGTGAGATTTTTAAGCGAGCTAAAAAAGATATCTAAACAAGAATTGGTTGATTTTGCTAATACTTTCTATAAAGACAATTATGTAGTAACTTACAAACGCAAAGGTGAGGATAAGAATATTGTTAAAGTAGATAAACCTAAAATCACACCAGTTGAATTAAATAGAGACAAACAATCCGAATTTTATAAAACCTTTAGCCAGAAAGTAACGCCTCCCTTAATTCCAAAATATGTGGATTATAAAACAGCAATAAAAGAAACTAAAACGGATAATGAGTTGCTAGTTTCTTATATAGATAATCCTAATAATGATCTTTTTAATCTCTATTTTATTTTAGATATGGGACAAGATAATGATCGCATGGTTTCTTTAGCTGCAGGTTACTTAGATTATTTAGGAACAGATAAATATTCGCCAGAAGATCTGAAAAAAGAATTTTATAAGTTAGGGATTAATTATTCTGTAAGCACAGGTTCAGATAAAACATATGTAGGAATATCAGGATTAAAAGAAAATCTTGATGCTGGTTTAGCTTTGTTGGAACATCTATGGAATAATGCAGTACCTAATCAAGAATCCTATTCTAAATATGTGGATCAAATAGCAAAAGGGCGTCAGGATATGAAAACAGAAAAAGGTAATATCCTACGGAGTGGATTAATGAATTATGGCATGTATGGTGAAAATTCACCTTTACGAAATATCTACACTATAAAGGAATTACAAGAATTTAATCCAAAAGAGTTAGTGGATAAGATTAAAGAACTTCGGAATTTTAAACAACGTATATTTTATTATGGTAAAGATCTAGATGCAGCAATTACTTCTATAAATAAAAACCATACTATACCTGAAAATTTATTAGACTATCCAGAAAAAACCAAATATGTAGAAAAAGAAACAGGAGGGAATGTATATTTTGTAGACTATGACATGGTACAAAGCGAGATGATGTTTTTAGCAAAAGGATCCGAATTTGACCCAAATAAAATAGCTGCGTCAAGATTATTTAACACCTACTTCGGAAGTGGATTATCATCTATTGTATTTCAAGAGATTCGTGAATCTAAATCGTTAGCATATTCTGCCAAGTCAGGTTATATGACAGCAAGAGAAAAAGGAGATTCTAATTATGTATATGCATATATAGGTACACAAGCAAATAAAATGTCGGATGCTGTGGATGCAATGATGGAGTTAATGACTACTATGCCAGAAGTAGAAAAACAATTTAATCAAGCAAAAGAAGCTACATTAAAGCAAATTGCAGCACAACGCATAACTAAATCTAATATTTTTTGGACTTATGAAGGGTTAAAGAAAAGAGGAATTGATAACGATAATAGAGAGAATATTTATAATACCATAAAAAACATGTCGCTTTCTGATCTTAAAACTTTTTTTGACGAAAATATTAAAGGAGAAAATTATAATGTTCTTGTGATAGGAAACAAAAAAGATGTTGATATGAAAGCATTATCCAAATTGGGAGAAGTAAAAGAAATGGATGTAGACTATTTATTTAATTACGAAAAAAAACATACCGATATTAAATTATAAAATAGCAGATAATATAAAATATTAATATTATAAACCCTGTGAGAAATCACAGGGTTTATTGTTGGTCACCAGTTAGTAATTCTTATATTTGAAATCATAAAATCATTATACCATAGAGTATCATGATTGAAGTCAATAAAACAAAATAAAATATTTTATAGAGAATGAATCTTTTACAAGGTAAAACAGCCATTATTACTGGAGCAAGTCGGGGTATAGGTAAAGGAATAGCACAAGTTTTTGCTAAACATGGTGCTAACGTAGCTTTTACATATAGTTCTTCTGTAGAAGCTGCAAAGGAATTAGAAAATGAGTTAAACACATACGGAGTTAAGTCAAAAGGATATCAGAGCAATGCAGCTGATTATGATCAAGCGCAAGAATTGGTTAAAAATGTACTTGACACTTTTGGAGGGATTGATATTTTAATCAATAATGCTGGGATTACTAAAGATAATCTATTAATGCGTATGGGAGAAGAAGACTTTGATAAGGTTATTGAAGTTAATCTTAAAAGTGTTTTTAATATGACTAAAGCTGTCCAACGTACTATGCTTAAGCAAAGAAAAGGAAGCATAATTAATATGAGTTCAATAGTTGGAGTAAAAGGAAATGCAGGCCAAGCAAATTATGCAGCCTCTAAAGCTGGAATTATTGGGTTCTCTAAATCAATGGCTTTAGAATTAGGATCAAGAAATATCCGAAGTAATGTTGTAGCTCCTGGTTTTATTGAAACAGAAATGACCGGTAAGTTAGATGAAAAAGTTGTAGAAGGATGGAGAAATGCAATACCGCTTAAAAGAGGAGGAACACCAGAGGATATAGCTAATACATGTCTATTTTTGGCTAGTGATCTAAGTGCATACATAACTGGGCAAGTAATTAATGTAGATGGCGGAATGCTGACCTAATTTTTGAAATTATAAAATCTTTTTTAATTAGAAGTTAAATTTCTATACTAATATTTTCAATAAAAAAAAATGCAAATAGAAACCATAGTATTGATTATAGTTGCCTGTATTATCGCACTGGTTATAGCATTATATCAATATATGTATGGAGCAAAGAACAGATCAAATAGAAATCTGTTCCTTGCTTTTATACGTTTTCTTAGCATTTTTACTTTACTGATTTTATTAATTAACCCAACTTTTAAGAAAACAACCTATTATTCAGAAAATCCCACTCTTGTTGTAGCTATTGATAATTCTCAGTCAATAAAATATCTAGAACAAGACCAAAGGGTGACCAAGTTTGTAAAACAAATAAAAGAGAATGAAGTTCTAAATACAAACTTTGATATTAAATACTATACTTTTTCAGAAAAGGTAAAAGATTCATTAAATCTTACTTTTGATCAAAAGCAAACCAACATATCTAATGCATTAAAGAGCTTAGGTCAAATTTATAAAAACACAATTGCACCAACTGTTTTATTGACTGATGGAAATCAAACTTATGGCAAAGATTATGGATATAGTAGTTCTAAATCTAAACAAGCTATCTATCCTGTTGTTTTTGGTGACACCACCAAAGTAGTCGATACCAAAATAGAACAACTTAATGTTAATCGTTATGCTTATCTAAAAAACAAGTTTCCAGTAGAAGTCATTGTTACATATTCAGGTAAAGATAATGCAAGTACCCAATTTCAAATAAAATCGGGAAAAAATACTATATATTCTCAATCAGTTTCATTTTCTGGAGAAACAAATTCAGTAGTGTTAAACCTTACTTTACCAGCAAGTGATGTAGGTGTCAATAAGTACACAGGAGAGTTGCTTCCTATTAATCAAGAAAAAAATATAATTAATAATAAAAAAACTTTTGCAGTAGAAGTTATAGACCAAAAAACCAATGTATTACTAATAAGCTCTATTGTACACCCAGATCTGGGAGCAATAAAAAAAACTATAGAGAGTAATGAGAGAAGAAGTATAATTATTAAGAATCCATTAGAAGTCAATAATATTGAAGATTATCAATTAATTATACTATATCAACCTACTTCTAATTTTAGAGGAATCTACGAAAAGTTAAAAGAATCACAGAAAAATCATTTTGTTATAGCAGGAACCAAAACAGATTGGGTTTTTCTTAATAAAATACAGGATAAGTATAGACAGGAAATTACAAGACAGACAGAATATTATACTCCCAGATATAATAATAATTATTCTACATTTTTGCTAAAAGACATAGGGTTTAATGATTATCCTCCATTAAAAGGAACTTTTGGAGAGGTAAGAATAAAAGTAGATCATGATCCATTATTATATAGGAACATAGGTAGTATTGTTACAGAAGACCCTCTACTAGCAACTATAGAAGAAGGTGCTATGCGAGAAGCTATTTTCTTTGGAGAAGGAATTTGGAGATGGAGAGCCCAGAATTATTTAGACACAAAGAATTTTGAAAATTTTGATGATTTTTTCGGGAAATTGATTCAATATTTGGCTTCTAATAAACGTAAAAGTCGTCTGAATACTATTTCAGAATCATTTTATTATGGTAACGCAAGTATAAAAATTAAGGCAGAATATTTTACTAAAAATTATGAATTTGACCGAAGGGGTAATCTAAGTATTTTTATAGAAAATAAAGAAAAAGGAACATCTCAAACTGTACCTATGATACTTAAAAATAACTCATATGAAGCAGATTTAAGTAGTTTGGCAGCCGGGGATTATAATTTTACAGTGAAAGTATTAGGAGAAAATATTTCTAAATCAGGAAACTTTACAGTTTTAGAGTATGATGTAGAACAACAATTCCTTAATGCTGATGTATCTAAATTACGACAAGTAGCAACTAATACTAATGGAAAGGTCTATTTCACGGATCAAGAAGAAGCATTAGTTAATGAGTTAATTAACGATAAGAGGTATCAAACCATTCAGAGAAGCAAAGAAAATGTTGTATCTTTGATCGATTGGAAATACCTATTGGGTATACTAGTGTTTTTACTTGCTGTAGAGTGGTTTACAAGAAAATATAACGGACTTATTTAAATTAAAAATCAAAAATCATTATGGAAAAATTACCAAAGATAGGATTACCTATTTTAATTGTTATAGTAATAAAATTGACATAGCGCTCAAAGGTATGACGCCCATCCGCCAGGGGACGGTGCTCCAGGAATATCGAGATCATATATCTTATGAGTGCTAGAGCCCGTGGTAGGATCCTGATCCAATGCGGGGGGGGTGCGACGTGTCGTCCTGAGTCATTGGAAACGGAGCGCCCGGCGGGGGGAATACTGACCTTGGCCCCGCAAGCCATTGCCCGTCACCGTCATAATTCCCGGCATTTTCCCAATCAATGAGTCCCACGACCACCCTCTCGATTTGCCACCCGGTCGAAAAAAGACCGGCGAACTCCGCTGGCTGAATCACACTCCACCTGAAGCCTCCACGCAGCATAAGGACCATAGGTGAAGCCCTCATTGGACTCCACACTGATCGGCCCCAAGGAGTTCCCTCCCCCCATGAAGCACCCCACCGCGGCCCGTGCCTCCGGCTTCGAGTCCCGACGCGTCATTCC
>CAVYIL010000004.1:0-5934 GCA_963768325.1 uncultured Flavobacteriaceae bacterium
ATGGGCTAATAACATTATTGGAACTAGATTTCCGATATGTAATGAGTCTGATGTAGGGTCAAAACCAATATAAGCAGACCTCATTTTTTCCATAAGATATTCTTCTGTACCAGGCATTGCATCGTGTACCATACCTCTCCAACGCAGTTCTTCTATAAAATTTTTAGTCATTTTATCGTATTTCAATTAAGATAGAACAAATATAAAAATATGGATAATATTGAGCTATCAATAAAGCATAAATCCCAAATATGATTAATTTAGTCGCATAGAAAGTAAACTATGATATTGGTAACAGGTGGTACAGGTCTAGTGGGGGCTCATTTATTAGTAAAATTAGCCCAAGAAAATCAACTGATAAGGGCTATTTATAGAACTGAAGTAAAAAAAAAGTATGTAAATACATTTTTTTTGCATTGCTTTCCGTCAGAAGGACAAGGTTTATTTGATTCTATTGATTGGGTAAAAGCTTCTATTAATGATATTCCTGAACTTAGTGTTGTTTTTGAAAATGTAACACATGTATATCATTGTGCTGCATTAATTTCATTTGATCCAAAAGAGTATAGAAAGCTTCGTAAAGTTAATATAGAAGGAACAGCCAATATCGTAAATCTTTGTTTAATATATTCGATCAAAAAATTATGTTATGTAAGCTCGATTGCCACACTCGGAGAAGACTCTATGAGTTCAATGGTAGACGAAACAACCGAATGGAATCCTGAAGTTTCTAAGTCTGTGTATGCTATTTCTAAATATGGTGCAGAAATGGAAGTCTGGCGGGGTGCCCAAGAGGGGTTAAACACAGTTATTGTAAATCCAGGAATTATTATTGGTTCTGGTTTTTTTAACACAGGTAGCGGTTACTTGTTCAAAAGGATATATAAAGGAATGAAATATTTCACTACTGGTAGTACAGGGTATGTGGCAATTGAGGATGTTATTAAAATTATGCGTCAGTTGATGAATGGTGATTTTAGTAATCAACGTTATATTTTGGTTGGTGAAAACCTTAGTTATAAAAATGCTTTCTCTATGATTGCAGAGGCGTTAAATAAGCCTGCTCCCACAAAAAAAGTATCTCCTTTTTTGTTGAAAATAGTGTGTAGTATACAATGGATCGGTTTTATTCTTTTTAGAGTAGATCGTTCTATATTTAAATCCTCTATCAAAAGTGCATTTTCAACGACGTACTATAAAAATGATAAAATAAGAAAAGAATTAACCTATAGTTTTATTCCAATTAAGAAAGCAATAAAAGAAACAGCTACTCTTTTTTTGGAGCAGGGTTAATTCTTTTTTTTGAGTATGGTAACTATTCACCTAGTTAATTTATTTATTTTCAACGTGTTAAAAACTGTATTTTTACTTTAGTTAGCAATTTGTAAACTTTAAAATAAAATAATGACACTAAAATCAGAGTTTTGGTTATAAATCATCAATAAAATAAAGATTTTTACGCCATATACTTAGAAATATTTAACAAAAACGGCTGAATAGTTACTGAGTATGATCAATATCTGTTTCTTCATCTGACATTTTTTTTAATAGATCAATATTCAAAGGCAATTTATTTACTTTGGATAACTCAATAGAATCGTTAATATTCTTAATAGAATCTTCTTCTTTTTTTATCTTTTCATATTTAATTCTAGAGGATTCTAAGTTGTTTTTAACTTTAGTGAGAATTTTTCGATATGTTTCTAATTGTTTAGAGTACCATATGTTGTTTTCTGTAAAAACAATACTGTCAATACCATATTTTCTTAAGATATAAGCTTCTGGATTAACATTTTCATCGTCCAATATTTTTTTATATGAAATTTTAGCAGCTTTAATAAAAGCTATTTCTGTAAAAATATCAGTCATACAATCTTCTGATAGAATTATATCTGGTTTTGATGCCTTATCTACACTTTGACAAGAAAAAATGGCAAGCACTATTATTAATAATAGATGTATTTTATTTTGTGTCATCTGTCAAATGTTAATCTCTGAGCGTTTTTTATGTTGTGAAATTTAAAGTTTTCGTATACCAATTTCCCGTTTACAAAAGTATGTGTTATTCTCGAAGTAAAAGTAGTTTTTTCAAAAGGAGACCACCCACATTTATATTCAATATTATTAGGATTAACCGTCCAAGGAGCATTAAGGTCTACTAATACCATATCTGCATAATACCCAACTTTTATAAACCCTCTTTTTTTTATCTGAAACAATATAGCTGGATTATGGCACATTTTTTCTACAATTTTTTCTAACTTTATTTTTCCGTGATGATAAAATTCTAGCATTGCAGGTAGTGCGTGTTGTACTAAAGGTCCTCCAGATGGGGCTTTGGTATACACATTGTTTTTTTCTTCTTTGGTGTGCGGAGCATGATCTGTAGCAATGACATCAATTTTGTCATTCAATAAAGCTTTGAATAAGGCATCTCTATCTTTTTTTGTTTTCACAGCAGGGTTCCATTTTATTAAAGTTCCTTTTTCTTTATAATCAGAATCAGAAAACCACAAGTGATGAATACATACTTCTGCAGTTATTTTTTTGTCTTTAAGAGGAACTTTGTTGGAGAACAACTTTAGTTCTTTCTCTGTAGAAACGTGAAAAACATGGAGTCTAGCTCCTGTTTTTTTTGCTAATTCTACTGCTTTTGATGATGATATATAGCAGGCTTCTTCACTTCTAATAACAGGATGTAATTCTATAGGGATATTATCACCATATTGGGCTACATATTTTGCTGTATTATTTTTTATAGTTTCCTCATCTTCACAATGAACAGAGATTAATAAGTTTGTAGAGGAAAATATTTTTTTTAATACCTCTGTGTTGTCTACTAACATGTTTCCTGTAGAGGATCCTAAAAAGAGTTTTAGACCAGCGACTTTTTTAGGATCTAACCTTTTGATTTCTTCTAAATTATCATTTGTTCCCCCAAACATAAAAGAATAATTAGCAAAACTGGTTTTTGCTGCGATTTCAAATTTATCTTCTAAATCCTTAATAGTTACTGTTTGAGGTGAGGTATTTGGCATTTCAATAAATGATGTGATGCCTCCTGCAATAGCAGCTCTTGACTCTGTTGCAATAGTGGCTTTATGAGTTAATCCAGGTTCTCTAAAATGAACTTGATCATCAATAATTCCAGGTAAAAGATATTGACCTTCTGCATCAAAAACTCGTACATCAGAGGATTTTGCACTTATCTGAGGAGCAATTTCTTTAAAAATACCATCCTCTATATACACATCTCCATTAACTATGCTTCCTTCATTTACAATATTGGCATTTTTAATCAGTACCCTGTTATTATTCATATTTCGTAACTATTAAAAAAACTATTAACTTTCATTTTTAATACTCCAAAAACAGCTTCAGATATTATTCCTTTACTCATCTTAGAAGTTCCTTTTGTTCTATCTGTAAATATTACTGGTATTTCTTTTATTTTAAAATTCAATAAATATGCTTTGAATTTCATTTCTATTTGGAATGCATACCCTACAAATTTAATTTTATCTAATTTTATTTTTTCTAAGACTTCTCTCTTATAACAGATAAAACCGGCAGTAGTGTCAAAAATGTCCATTCCTGTTATAAAACGGACATATTTTGAGGCTAACCAAGATAACAATACTCTACTCATTGGCCAATTTACTACATTAACTCCTGTAACATATCTCGATCCAATAACCACGTGTACATCCTCTTTAGAACAGGTGTTATACAGTCGAATAAGATCATTAGGGTTGTGAGAAAAATCAGCATCCATCTCAAATATATAATCATAAGTACGTTCAATTGCCCATTTAAATCCAGAAATATAGGCTGTTCCTAAGCCTAATTTACCTTTTCTTTCTATTAAAAAAAGTTTTTCGAGGTATTCTGATTGTAATTCCTTTACTTTATTAGCTGTTCCGTCAGGAGAATTATCGTCTACAATGAGAATGTCAAATGCCCGCTGAAGTGAAAAAACATTTCTAATAATACGCTCTATATTTTCAATTTCATTATAAGTCGGTATAATAACTACGGCATTCACTATCCAATCTGTTTTACGGCAAATATAACTAAATAATTACTAGATATTTTTTGCTTGACCTTGTTCCTTCTCTTTGTTAATGTTAATTATCTCTTTGTAAACCATAAATTCTTCATATTAAATAATGTTTTTTTATTTATTTAAATAGGGTTTCCCTCCGGTTAAATAAAAACTATAGTTTTCTTCCTTATATAATGGCTAAAGTTTAATTTTACAATCGCAAATTGATTATGGAATTTATTGTACGAGAAATAGAGACTAACAATTGGATCACATTAGTACTTATAGTGTGTGCTTCTTTATTAGCATTTGCCAAATTGTTAAACCCCGTTTTGTTTTATGATTTTATAGTCTTTTTTAATACTAATAAATACTTTTCATTAGATCAAAAAGCTAATAAATTATCCTCATTGTTCAATAGCTTTCTGATTATGGTTCAAATCATTTCGATCTCATTATTTGTTTATTTGTGTCTTAATAGTTTTGAGTGGAAGTTCGAGTATACTAGGACTTTGTTGTTTCTAAAAATTGCAATAGTATATGCATTAATTGTGATCTGTAAGTTATTAATTGAAAAAATAATTGGAGCTATTTTTTCAATAGATTCTATTATTGATGATTATTTATTTCATAAAGTATCTTATCGCAATTTTATTGGGGTAATTTTACTACCCGTAAACATATTAATTGTTTATACAGTGACACCTACTAAAACCATCTTGATTATAATAATAGCTTTGTTGTTAATACTTAACATATTCTTTCTGTCCTCTGTATATAAGAAACAGGAAAACATAATTTTAGGTAACTTATCTTATTTTATTCTGTATCTTTGCGCACTTGAAATTGCACCTTATTTTATACTGTACAAGCTAGTTACTAAATAAAATGAACCGTAAGAAAACAAAGAATTTATGAAAGTGAAAACAATTTTGGTCTCACAACCAGAGCCTAAAGTAGAAAATTCACCCTACTTCGAACTAGAGGAAAAAGAAAAGGTAAAAATTGACTTTATTCCTTTTATTCACGTAGTGGGAGTCGATTCTAAAGAGGTTAGATTACAAAAGGTAGATTTATCTCAATACTCTGCAATTATTCTTACAAGTCGTAATTCTATAGATCATTTTTTTAGAATTGCTGATGAAATGCGCTACAAAGTTCCTGATACTTTAAAATATTTTTGCCAAAGCGAGGCTGTTGCTTATTATTTGCAAAAATATGTAGTTTACAGAAAAAGAAAAATTTATGTAGGTAAACGAACTTTTCAGGAGTTATCTCCATTAATAAAAAAATATAAAGGAGAAAAATTCTTATTGCCGTCATCTGACCAGTTAAAACCTGAAGTTCCGGCTACTCTAAATGAACTTAAGGTAGAATGGAAACAGGCTATTTTTTATAAAACAGTTGTTAGTGATCTTTCTAATTTACGAGATGTCTTTTACGATGTTTTGGTGTTTTTTAGTCCATCGGGAATAAAATCGTTATTTGAAAATTTCCCAGATTTTAAGCAAAATAATACTCGAATTGCTGTTTTTGGAAACTCTACTATCAAAGCAGCAGAAGAAAAAGGACTTGTGATAAATATCCAAGCTCCAACTCCTGAAACGCCATCAATGACTATGGCTCTTCAGAAATATATTAAAGAAGTTAATAAAAAATAAGTTATTTATTATACAGTAATAACTACAAGACAAAAAAAAGAGATCAATATTGATCTCTTTTTTTTGTCTTGTAGTTTCTTAAAACAAGATATTTTTATTCGAATTTTTTAAAATTCTTTTTAAATGAATTTACTAATTCTTGTGCTTTAATGTCATAAGCTTCCTTGTTCTGCCATGTATTTCTTGGATTTAAAATCTCATCAGGCACATCAGGACAATTATTAGGCA
>CAVYIL010000005.1:0-164317 GCA_963768325.1 uncultured Flavobacteriaceae bacterium
TGATGTGCGGGATCACCTGAATGCATGCCGAGGTAGTCGCCGCGCCGCTCCTTCGAGATGACGGAGTGTGTAGATCTGGCCGGTCGTGGTTGTTGTGACTGTGTGAGCAGTTCTCGTCGTGAAGCGCTCGTAGTGGCCGAGGTCGAGGTCGGTCTCGGCGCCGTCGTCGGTGACGTAGACCTCGCCGTGCTGGAACGGGTTCATCGTGCCGGGATCGACGTTGATGTACGGGTCGAGCTTCTGGATCGCGACCGTGAGGCCGCGTGCTTCGAGCAGCATGCCGAGCGAGCGCGCGGTCAGCCCCTTGCCGAGCGACTGACGACGCCGCCGGTCACGAAGATGTGCTTCGGTCATGTAGTGTGACCTCCCGTCAGAAAGCGCCCGGTAGCGGCTGTATCGGGCGTGAGCACGACGGGGATCACCGTATCGGCCGCTCTCCTCGGCGCCCCGCGGATCGGCGTGCATCTGGGCTGGATTTTTTTCGTCATCCCAGCAGGTCTCTCGCGTGTTCGAGGGCCGCGCTCTTCTTTCCGACCCGGCGAGCATCCGGGCGATCTCGGCGACACGATCGTCGCCGTCGACGTCGTCGACGGTGGTGAACGTGCGGTCGTCGTGCACCGTCTTGGCCACCACGAGTTGCCGTGTCGGCCCACGCCGCGACCTGCGGCGAGGTGCGTCACGATCAGCACCTGGTGGTGCTCGCCGAGGTCGGCGAGCGCGGCACCGACGGCTGCTGCGCCGATCCCGCCGATACCGGCATCGACTTCGTCGAACACCAGCGTGGCCGCTCCCCCGTCGTGGCCGGCTCCTACCAGCACGCGCAGGGCGACATCGCCCTGGCCAACTCGCCGCCGGATGCGACACGGTTGAGGGGCAGCAGCGGCGATCCGGGGTTGGCCGACAGCAGGAAGCGCACCTCGTCGCCCGGGCCGTGCTCGTCGCCGCCGATCTCGACGGCGATCGCGGCGTTCGGCATGCGCGAGGTCGCGGAGGCGGGCCTGGACACTGCGGCGGCCAGCTCCGGGGCGCAGCCCGCTCGACGGGCGCGCCGACGGCGGCCGCGGCGGCCCGCTCGTGGTCGGCCGGCCTCGAGCACGCGCTCGTCGAGCTCTGCGGCACGCCGGTCGTAGTCCTGCAGCTTCGCGAGTCGTCGTCGGCCTCGGCGTGGAACGCCATGCACCTCGGACGAGGTCGCTGCCGTACTTGCGGCGGAGATCGACAAGCAGCTGCCGTCGCTCCCGGATCTCGGCGAGCCGCTCGGGCTGCTCTTCGATCGACTCGGTGAGTCCGCGCAGGTCGCCGACGACGTCGTCGAGTTCGGCGACGAGGCTCCGCAGCCGCTGCGACCAGCTCGGCGAACGGTGGCGCCGGTCGCACCAGGGCTCGCGAGCGCCGCGGCGACCGGATCGCCGGCCTCGTCGTCTCGCAGCACGCCGCACGGCGGCGCCGGCCTCGCGGTGCGCCAGCCACGTCGGCCAGGAGCGACTCTTCGGCTCGCGGAGGCGATCGTCTTCGTCGGGATCGGCGATGCCGGCGGCGTCGGGCTCGTCGACCTGGAAACGCAGCAGGTCGATCTCGCGGCGCGCGCCTCGTTCGTCGCCGCCGAGCGTGGCCAGCTCGGCGTCGAGCTCGGTCAGGCGGGCACGGCGTCGCGCAGCGGTTCCAGGTCGATTCGCCGCGTGCTCGTCGAGGGCGTCCCGTTGGGTGGCCGGCGACACCAGGCTCGGGTGACCGTGCTGTCCGTGCAGTTCGAAGGCTTCACCGTGATCTCGGCGAACGTCGTGCCGTGGCCAGCCGTCCGTTGACGTACGCCCGAGAGCGTCCCTTCGCCGGAACGACACGGCTGAGCACCAGCTCGTCGGGACCGTCGGGCGTCATGAACTCGAAGCGTCCGTCGATACGGCTTCGGATCGCCCGGCCCGACAATGGACGCGTCGGCACGATCGCCGACCAGCAGGTCGATCGGGTCGAACAGCATCGTCTTGCCGGCGCCGGTCTCGCCGGACAGACCGCGGTGACGCCCCGGTCGAGCACGAGCGACGGAGCGCTCGATGACCCCGAGGTTCTCGATGTGCAGGCTCAGGATCACATCGATGAGCAGTCAAGCAGCGGTTAAACCATTCATCATAGTATGATTCAAGGGAGTGCCCTCCCGATGACATTACAATAAAAAACTTCGCACCTCATCAGCAGTAAGCACTTTCTTCTTACCACACTTATCACAAACAAATTCTTTCTTACAAATAATTTTTGGGCCATCTTCAAAGAACTTAGAAAATTCTTCAAGTTTTTTCTGTCCCACTATACTATCAACAAACGTTGTTGCTTCTTCGGGAGAAAAATCTTTTTCAATCTTATCTCCGTTAATAACTTTCGTTATACTACGAGCAATCATATCAAGACCCATAAGTTCATCTGATTCATACTTTGCACTTTGGATCTTGCTAAGTAATTTAATAGAAGGTTGCCTTAAATGAACAATCCTGTTAAATTCGGGGATATCAACCTTACTTGAGAATTTTGCATTACTGCACTCAAGATCAGTTTTTATACTCAAAGACCATTCATTATTATGGTCGCAAGTTTCTTCTTTTTCTTTTTTCTCCTTTCCCTTCTTTTTGTTATCACATTTCCAATTAAAGTTGAAATTTTCACCATCTCCAATAACTCGGATATCAAAAAACAGTTTCAAGAAGTTTGCTTCAAACATTTCATAAACATTTACTCCACATTCTTCATCTACACATGATTGTACTAGGTCAAGTAACATTTTCCAATCATCCCAATTCCATTCAGAACCTTCTTTCTTTTCAGCATTGTTAAGTAGTAAATACTTTTGATCCTTTACACTAAAGGGTCGAAACTTAATCTCCTTTGAAGGGTCACTCAATAGTGTTGCCCTAAACCATTTTCTTTCAAGCGGTGTTAAACTCATAATATTCTCCTTATAAACATATTATACATAACTATTTATCTATTTGTTATATCCGATAAAAATTTGATATAATCAGTTTCTGTTATATCTTTTATAGAAGTTGGATTTCCTTCTAAGTTTTTTTCAAAAACTAAGTTCCTAACAATATTCCTTGCTTCTTTACTGCTATTTTGTAATAAAGTATTATAATTTTCTTCCGCATCAGAAATGTTGTCTTTATCTTTAAATCTTCCTTGATATTTGTCCTTATGATTTTTTTCAGATATATTATATACTAAATCTGAATTTATCTCTACTTTTTTTTGATCTTGCGTTTGTAATATTCCCTCGTTATTGTTCAAAATATATGAATCATCTGCTATTTGTACTGGATCAATTTTATTTACTATTATACCATTAAGAATACCTATAACATCCTTTGATACACTAGCACTTCCACCCAAAGCAACGGTTCTTTTCATGTTTCTAATTGCTCTATCCCTTGCATTGATATACTGATCCTTTTTTATAAATCCCGTAAGGAAAAGATTGAGTATAGCAATTCCACCACCAACGGCAATATTTTTTGCTATCTCACTAGCGGAATCAAATTCCTTTACGGTCATTTTAACAAATGCAAAGTCTAACTTTAACGAGGGGATTGTAGTATTTGAGTATGCTAAATCTAGGTTTGGTATTTTTGTTAGAATACACTTCTCAAAGGTTACTTTATAATAGTCCACCTTAAAGGAACTTTGTAAGTATATAGATATTTCACATTCATAATTTATAGGGTATTGTACCTCATATAATTTATTATATTGCATATAGTTTCTCCACCATATCCATTGTACGTTATACTGATCATTTATAAAATCTAATGTAACTGTTTGTGGAGAAAATGTACCTTTTTGAATTCTTTGTAAGTAAGGAAACGTGTCAGATAATGCGGTCACGTTATATCCTGGAATTTGTGCTTTAGTGATAAGACCATCTATAACAGGAGAAATTTTCCCTGTATCTAAGTCAATATTGGGAGTCCTTAACATCATATACCAAGGTAACGGCCCCAATATTTTTTTCCAATCTTTTTTCATTCTATTATAAACATGATCAATAGAGTCCTTTCTTGTTGGAGATGCAGAAGGAAATCTTATTTCTACATAAAAATTGTTTGATTTAAATCCTGTTCCTAAGAAGGTTTGAAATCTTTTTCTCTTAATAGTACCGTAATCTAAAAGTCCCATGATATAGTTCTCCTATAAGTATTTATATTTTTGAAAAAATTTGTTTCCCTAGAATGAAAAAGGGGGTGCTATGCACCCCCTGTTTTTACGATTTTTATGTAATCTTTTATGCGGAGTATTCTAATCTCCAATAGTCATAAGACATCGTTATTTCTGCGTTGGAAATACCTGGAGTACCCCAACCCAAAGTTACCGCACCAACCGCAGTAGGAAACGAATCAAAGAACTTAACAGTTCTAATTACCTGTTTTAGGTGATCAAGTTGGTGTACCCTAAGTGTGTCAGTTTTGTAAAGATTTGGGTGAGTCCTAAATCCTGTATTATCCTGTTGAATTGTTTCTGTCCAAAGTTGAAACGCATTAGTGATAGCAAAGTTTTCATCGTTATATGCGGTCAAGGTCAGGGTGCCAGGAGCAGCTTATCTTGTGCTATGTTAATAACGTCTCCACCTTGATAATTAACTGCTTCAACATTTATTGATCGTGTTTCAGGAAGTGATGCGGTGTGGCATGTGAACTTAAAAAGTTCAGAGTCACCACCAAAGGGGAAAGCAAGTTCCACCTCAAATAAGTTTGTTCTTGCACCATATCCAAATTTTGCTTTGAAGTCGTCAACGCTTCCCATATAAATCTCCTAAAATAATTTTATAAATCGTTACAGTATTATTTATACTTTTCTTTCCGCAAACCACGAATTTTTCTACTACTAAATAATTCATCTTTCAACTTATAAAATAACAAATTAATTTCCGTTCTATCGTTAGTAACCTTTTTAATATTTTCCATAATCAAATCTTTGAAAAGAAACTTAATTTCCTCGTCTTTCCATCCTCTCCTACTCCAATACCGATATGATTTTTTAATATTACAATTTTCTATTTCTAACTTCCTAGTAATATATTTATTAATCTTTGAGTAGTTGTTGCAGATATCTCTATGGCAATAAAACAATTCATTCCGCAACCCCTTCCGAACTCTAGGGTGTAAGTCACTACTCATTTGAAAAGCACGATTAATCCGTTTAAGAACTTCTCTAGGATTTTCAATTATTTTCCTTTTGTGTTTCCTATGATTAATTTCTGATATCCTACCAATCTTTTTCTTGTATTCTTTTGTGTTATGGTGTTCTCTTATCTTTTCAGTATTTTCTTTTTTAAATTTTGGATCTTCCCATCTTTGTTTTAAAACTATACTAGCATGTGCTTTCTTTTCCTCTTTCCACCCTTCACTTTGTTTTCTTTTTTGTTCTTGCAACCATTTTTCATTTTTGTAGTGTAATGCTTTTTTCTCTTTTACTGATAATAATTTTGATGGATTATGTTCGGAATCATACCCATCTCCTCCGTTTGTCATATTATAAATACTTCCTTGTTCTCTATGATGAGCAATCCAATAAATTTCTTTTTCGTTTAAGTCTTTTTTATTTGAAGCAGAATCTATTTCTTCCCATAGAAAATTATTTTTTCCATGTTTTTTAATTGCTCTATGAAAATAAATTTTAGTATTTTTTATTTTAGAATCTTTTAAATGTCTTTTTTTCCTTGATTTCTAATAACTGAATTGTTTTACCAATATAGATAGTTCCATCAATCTTGTTTGTAACTTTGTAAATTATTCCGTATGACATACATTCTCCTTACTAGAAAAAGTTAAAAGAGAAGTAATCCTTAATCAGTAAGGTTTCGGGAAAGGGTAGCGAACCCCTGTCCTTCTCTTTTAATTATTTATACTTTTATCCCGCCTGAATGCCTCCGAAAAACTAACACCACTAGGTACGTTGTAGAAACTGAGAGTTATGAATTCAGCAATCTTGCTAGGTTTAATAAGAACCCTTGCTCTCAATTCGTTAGCATCCACCACAGAAGGGGGATTGTTTGATTCATCACACACAACTTGAAATGCTTGAATACCTCTACGGTCTTGAATGTCTTTCAAGAAAGGTTCAACTGCATTAACAAATTGAGTTCGTGTAACCGCATCGTTTACTTCAAATAAATAATCTTCGGCCGCAGATGCAATAGTTTGCTCAACGAAGATAAACAAATCTCTAACATTAATTCGGTTAAAACCTGAATTAGCATTAAGAAGTGTTTTCTGTCCAAAGATAACCGTACCTTTTCCTGGTCGGTTAAAAATGTGGTTAATCTGATTTTTATAAAGTCTTCCCTGTTGTGCTTCTGTAGGATTAAACGCAAGTCCGTCACTAGCATTTTCTAGTTGACCGTTGTTATATCCTGCCATAGACAACCAAAGTTCTCTTTGAGTATTTGTTCGTACTTTAATTCCAACCGCATCGGCAGTACAATTAACCCAAAGATATTTAAGTCGGTATTTATCCCAAACTTTTTTGTAGTTACCAAAGTAAGCGGCAAAAGAAGTACTTGAAAGTGTTCCCCTATCAGCAATAAGACTTGCTACGATAGTATCTGTATTAGAAACATTAACAATTTCTGAACTCTTACCCAACAAATGCCATACAATCTTTTCTTGATGTGGCAATTGAAATAATATTTGATCGTTGTGATTCGTGAGAACCATCAATGATGTAATCAAAGGCAAGTGCATTTTTATCAGCAAACTCATTGTAGGCTGCTTCAAAGTCAAGTGTTCCACTATTTCCATTGTCACCATCTGTTAATTCGATTGCAGAAAAACTTACGGCAGTACCAGAAGTTCCTGTAATAGCATTGATATATTCAGATTTTGATCGGAGGAAATCTCGGATATAAATATTTTCGTTAAGATCGTTCTTAGTTCCATCTACAAGTGATACAATCCATTTCTCAGCAATTTCATCATCAATGAGAACTGCAAGAGCAACTTCGTTGTTTGCAGATACAGGAGCAAATTCAAACTCGTCAGCAAACGCAGTACTAGTTGTACCTGTTGATCCATCACCAACTATATATGCAGTTGCAAAATCAGATGCAGATGCCATAGCAACTTTTATTGAACTGAATTGTGTTGCGGTTTCATCGTATGCAGACTTTGCATAAAAAGTTATGTTATCACTTGTTGAGTTTTTAGTTTCCATAGCATCATAACTGATATAAGCATCTTCTTGTGAACCACCTGTTATACCTGCAACAAGTTCGTTCCCACTTGAGTCAACACCAACACGAGGTATCTTGGCAACATCTTCATCTATTGCTCTTACGATAACTAAATCATTTCCATAACGTAAAAATTCTTTACAAGTATGAAAATCTTCTGACTCTCTATCACTTGTGGGTTCTCCTATTAGGTCAACTAGACTTTGTTCGTTTGATGGGTATAGAAATTCGTTAGCAACACCCATTGCAGATTCTACCACATACACACACCTACCTGTTGCGAAAGCAGATACTGGAGTAGGTAGATCAATTTCTTTTATAGTAATACCTGGATAATCGGGCATAATAATCTCCTATAATTTTAATTCTATACAATTATTTATACTACTTAGGGTCGTAAAATTTTAATAATTTAATTTCCATCTAGAAGATCGAGCAATGATACTTCATTAAATTTCATTTGTAATTCCCCTTTAGTCCTTTCTATTATTTATATCCGTCTAAACCCTTCGGCATCATCGAACCCACCTCTGCTAGGGTCTGAACTCATTGTTCCATCAGCATCACTATAAAGTATTGGAGTCATGTCCTCATCAATAACTTGTTGTAATTTTTTTCTGTATATATCACCCAAGAAGTCACCACTTATATATTCGTTGAACCATTCGGTTGTAGTGAAAAAACAAAACGTACACAAGGTCATGACTATATCATCCGTTGAACCTTTCTGTGCTTCAAAGGATTTTCCTTTCTTGACAAAGTTTGAAAGTTCTTCTATAGTTTCAAAAGAATATATTTCTATACCACGATTCTCAATCATTTCCTTTAGTGTTCTAACTCCAATCTGTTTGGTCTTCTTTGTTTGATAGATCCCACCAAGGGAATTACTTTTGACCCTACGATCTGCTTCTTCGTGAGTATAAATGTTATCATACTCATTCTCCCATAGTTTCTGCACCACGGCCTCCCCTATAGAGTTGTTTTCTATGATAAGTAGGGCATTGTTATACTTCTTTCCTAACTGCTCCACTATGTGGGGGAATATGGGCAATTCGATAGTGTTACTGCGGTATATAGCAACTTGATGTATTTTGTTGTTTTTCTTGTCATACTGTATTACTGATATAACTGAATAATCTTTTCCTACACCCTTTCCAACATCAACAGAAAGGAAATAAATTCCATTTATATCATACTCTTTATAAACAAAAAATTCTCCGTTATATTGAGTCTTATCTATGGGAGAAATAAAGTCAATCTTTTTTAATACGGATGGTGATATGAGTGCGTTGCTTGCTCCCATAAAAAGGACTTCCTGTTCTTGTAGGAATAGTTCTTCGGAAGTGTTTGCTATGGTCTCTCGTTTCCATTCTTCGTCTCGTCCTGGAACCATATCCCAAGTAACACTATACGGAACGAATTCATTCCTTGAGTTTTCAGAATCTGACCACAATCTATAGTAATGGTTCAATCCATTAGGTGTACTAACCATAATTATCTTACCATCTCTAACTGCGGATATAACAGGATAAACCGACTTGTAAAATTCTTCCCATTCATTTTCGGGAACGAACGCAACCTCGTCAAGGAATAAAAGATGGCAATTATGTGACACAACATCGTTAGTGTAATAACAATGATTATCTGAAACATTTAAAAAATCAACAACATTTATTTTTTCTTTTGTAAAAATTATATCTATAATTTTTTCCTTTCCATTTTTAGTTTTTAAATATTCTCCTATATTAAGATCACAAGATTCCACATATTCATTTCTATCAACACTAAAAACGGGGTGATCAAAAGTACAGATTAAAAAATTATTCTCGAAAATAATTTTTAAATTATTTTCGGATTCTTTTGTCTTTATACCATCAAAATTTTTAAATCCATCTGGAGTTAGTATTTCGTAATCTTCAAGATTTATTATTTTTTCTTTTTCCATAACCTCTGATATATCCCTTCGGTTCATTTCCTTCTTTACAACATATTATTTTATATGTTATAGGATCATGATAATAAACTAGTCCTTTGTTTGATGGTATTTTTCCTTTCTTTGCTTCACTTATTTTTTTACATGTTTCCACACTTCTTTTCATTCCTCTGTGTTTTTCTGCGGTCTTCCTTATTTTTTCTGGATTTTTATTAATCTTATTGACATGTTCTTTTGACTTCTTTCTTCCTTTTAATGCTTCGGAAATCTTTTTTCTAGATTCTATTGTCCATTTATTGTTTTTATTCCCTTTTAATTTTTTACTAATTTTTATTTTTGTAATTTCAGATAATTTCTTTCCTGTATTTGATTTTTTAATTTTATTCTTATGTTCTTCAGACAACGTTCTCCCCAAATTTTTTTGAGACTGTTTTTTCTTATTTTGTTCTTTGTTCCAATAATCTATACTACCCTTTTTAATTTTTATTTTATGTTCATCTGACAGAAATTTGTTAGAATGGAGATCTTTTAATATTTTCTTAGTTTTTTGTGAATGATTTTTTCCAAAGAATCCATTTTCTTTTCCATATAAAATTGGAGACGATGTATCAATTATATTATAATAATTGGGATTATTTTTTACATTGTGTTTCTTTAAATAATGTGTTTCTCTTTCTTGTAATTGATCGTCTGAATAACAATACTCCAATACTTTTGTTTTAAAATTTTCTTTGCCGTACTTTTTAACCGAACTTAATAAGATCTTTCCAGATCCGAGATAAGATTTATCAAATAATTTTTTTGTTTTATGCATCCCTATATATTTCTTATTATTTATTATATTTATTGTCTCGTAAATATATCCGATATGTTCCATACAATTATTTATACTATTTTTCTGTTTTTGGGTGAAATAGCATTTATTTTTCGATTCTTTCTAAAAAATCTTTTATAAGAATTTTTTCAGTTTTATTGGTTTTTTTATTTCTAACTGTAACATGCGTTGTGTTTTCATCAACACAAGTGAAACCACGAATAGCAAACTTTGAAGTTGCCGATGCAATAACTTTTGAACCATTGTCTAGATCAAGTGTAGATTTATTATAGTACTTCACACCAGGTTTTAGAAAGTGTGGAAGTAGTTCAAAGGTGTCCAACACCCTACTGAATATCTCACGAGCAATCTGTGCCTTGTTAGCAAGCATAGCAATAACTTTATCATTATGAAAGAGGATATACCATACTATAAAGATAGCACTCACCTGTGACTTACCACTCTGTCTTGCTTGCAGGGCAATATTATATTTGTTATTTTGAAAGTTTAGTAATAAATCTTTTTGGTAGTCATATAACTTAATTAATGATCTTCCCTTATTAGGATCAGAAATATATACATACGTTTCTGTGAAATAAATAATATCCTTTGAACATTTTACATATTCCTCAACATGTTCTTTGGTTAAATTTATTTTGATCCCTGCGGGTCTAAGTAATGTATTAGATCGGAAATGCAATTCATTTCCATTAGCATCAACTTTTATATCTTCTATCATAAATTTCCTTCAATGTTATTTATAACTTACACCACTTTACCATATCCTTTTTTAAATGCAGTTACAAAATATCCCTTGTAAATAACAAAGAATAAATCTTTAATCTTAGTATTCTTAGAAGCAGTAATATAGAATTGTTTTATACCACCGTCCACTTTAATCAAAGTTTTTAGTACAGCAACAGAATATTTATTATCGTCTTTAACTTTCCATTCTCTTTTTTCACCATTGAATTCAACAGTAACCATAGACTTTTTAATATCAAATTCCATTCTCATTTCTGGTCCTTCGTGATTTTCCTCAAAGGTTAAAGGTTTGGCATCCTTTTCTTTGAAGTCTGTTATCATTCCTGTATAAACTTCTTTTAATGCTTCTTTGAATTTCATCATGTTACCTTGCTTACCAACCTATAATATTTATTTTTAGTAACCTTTTCTATCTCTGCTTTGACATCTTTTTTCTTGTCATACTTTTTGTCAAGCATTGTTTTACCACCTGTAAATACTGCAATAGGTGTGTTTCCCTTAGTAAGGAAAACCATTTCATCTTCCACTTTGTAATACTTCATACCAAGTCCGATCTCTTTAATTTGATCATTGGGTATTTCATCACCTCTTACCTTTACCTCATAGATAGGTTCTACTATGATTCCTTTTTCTTCTAAGTATTCTTTAAATTTCATCTTTCTCTCCTATTTTTTCCAAACATTCTCCACCAACCATTATGTCATGTGTTACATTTCCACTATTATCATTGTATGGCATATCAAAAACTACTTTGCACATATCACCTTCTATACTTTCAATAGTTCCTGTTACTTCATCCATGTACCTACGTTCATCATCGTGCTTGCTCATGTTTACAAGTTTTACACGATCACCCTCTTGACATGCCATTACAGGTGTGTTATTAATATCTAAATATTCATCTAATTTCATGTTACTTTCCTATTTATAAAAATGTACGGTGACTTCTTTTTTCATCACATCTACCAAACCTTTCTGCCGAGTCAAGTCACCTACGGCTTCAAACTCTTGTCGTTTGATGAAATCTTTATCACCAATTGTAGGTTCTGTTTTACCTAATTTAATTTTTGCTTCTTCATCAAACTCATTATTGAGCAGGAAGGCAAGTTCAATTTCTTTCATAATAGTTTTATCATCCGTTTTCCTTATGGGTCTTGTAATGGAAGAAACTATTTTTTTGTAGGACTCTTGTAGATAATCTTTGAAACTCATTATATCTTTACCTTAATTCCTTTCTTTTTTAATTCATCCGTAGCATAGTCCACATTGATATCATCCCAATCTTTTACATACTTTGCAATTTCATCTTCAAGATGGTCAATTGTAATTTCTTTTTTCTTTGATTTTACAATGTTGTCAACTGCCTTATCGTGTAATGGTTCTAGGTGTTTCTTCATTCCACCGAGTCTTTCTTCTAAGTAATCTTGAAATTTCATTTTACTATCCTTGATGTTCTGCTAATTGATCGTGAGTCATTTCAAGGGTCTTTTGTTTGTTGCCTTGAATTTTAAATGGTTTACCATCTACTTGTTCAATAGTAACATCATTACCTTTTACCTTTACAACTTTACAATCTGATTTTCCAAATTTACATTTATCTCCAACTGCAAATTTGGATTTATCTTCTGATAAATAATCTGTCATATAATCTGCTAAGTCTGATATATTCATTTTGATTTCTCCTTACATACTGTTTGCATCACCTGTGGAAGTTACTTTGATATCTTGGAGTATGCTTACCATCGATGTTTGCTTCGTGTTTTAATTCAACAAGTTTGTTTTCTAGTTCTTGTATCTGTAAGTCATAACTAGAAGTGTCCCATCCCTGTTGATCGTATGCTTCTTTTGATTGTTTCAAAGCATTTATTCTATCGGGAATAGAAACGAGCAATCCGTTTAACTCACCGTTGGGCATAGCACATTCTTTCAAATAATCTTTGAATTTTTTCATTTTATTTTCCTTGTTATAACTATGCGTACATCATTGTCAATTTTTCCCATCCTGATACCTGCGGCTGCTAGTGCTAGTCCTCTACAAACTTTCCTTACGTTGAATTCTCCATGTGTGTTTTTCTTTACAACTTCAAACACTTTCTTTCTTCCTTTCTTATCAAGTTTAAGTTGTTTTCCCGACCTATCCACAGGAAGTTTAATATCATCAATAATATCTTCTACGAAGTCAACTACTTCTTTATCAGTAGGATTAATTTCAATAATAAACCCACGAGTTCTTAATGCTTTGTCGGGGTTGATTTGTTCCATGGAAAGGTTAGAAATAAAAATAATTGAACCTTCAAAGAAATAATTAGCAGGAACTTTCCCTTCTTCTTTTTCTAATTTTTCTTTTGCTTCAGGATCTCCCTTTACTGAAAGAGGATCATAAGTCCACTTTGACATCTTAGGTCATACCATCTTTCGTTTAGGTTTGGTGTCCGTAGCAGTTTTAAGAATGTTACGACCTTCTTGATCCTTGAAGATGGAGTCGGCATCATCAAACAAAATAATATCTTTTGGTCTTCTATTTTGATACATAGTTTTATACATACCCGCAGCTGAATCCGAAGTCGTGTTAAGGAAATATCCTTCACCATCTTGAAGACCTGCTTTCTGTAACGTTTGTTCTACATTAAAAGTTTTTCCTGTACCACCACGTCCTGCAACAAAGAGTGCATTAGATACACCCTTAATAGCAACGGCAGATACCAATGATTTAAGGTTTTTAATCTGTGATGCGTATGCAATTCTAGGAAGATTTACTTCTATATGTTCTGATTGCTTTGTATAAACTTTTTCTTGTTTGCCTGCTTTAACACTAATACTTGCTCTCTTAGCAGGAACAGGTTTGATACCAATCTTCTGTGCAACCCTAGCAACAACACCAGAGTTTGCTCCTTTACCAATTTTATTTTGGATTTCTTTTGAAGTCATACTTTTAGTTTGAAGTAAAGCGGCAATTGCTTCTGACTTTGTTTTATATGTTACACCATCCATCTTAAATTCTTTTGCTTCATAGAGTGCATTAAGTTCATGGTCTTCATAATACATTTCTTCAAGATCAATTTCGATATCACCAGGTTTTGGATTCTTGATTAATTTAACAAGGTGTGGAAGAAATTCGGACAAGAGATACACCGTTTGTTTCAACAGTAATAGTAGGATCTCCACCTTTTGCTTTCCATATATCGAAGGAACTAATTTCAGATGAAGTAGAATTTCTTAACCAATTAAATCTAAAAGAATTCTTTCCCCAAAAATATCTAAGACCAAAACCCTTTCCTCCATCGGACTTTTCAAATTCTTCAATTCCTGGCATTTCAAATACTGGTCCGAGTTTCTTTTCCAAATATTTTAATATTATTTGAGTTGCCTTGACCATATTTTTATGTGCTATTGCTTCTGTGATGTAATTTTTAAAAGACCTCATATTATATCTCCATTGATTCTTATAATTATTTATACATATTATTTTACTGATTTAAGATCTAAATCCAAAGTTTCCTTAGAAACATTAACTTTTATCTTATTAATTAATTTTGCTATGTCCTTATTAGCATAGATAAAATAATCATCGTCTGCACCAGCATCAACATTTTTAACTAGTTTATAACCTGTTTCCTTTTCTATCTTTTTAGATAAGGCACTATACAATTTAATTCTACTTTTTTCTTTAGCAGAAAAATATAATATATCGGGATTTTCCTCTTTCAAAAATGATTTCATTATATTGCCAACAGTTGAAAACACCTCGAATGCTTGTCCATGTCCTGTGATGTTCATAGTAGATCGTATTCCCATTCCAAAGAGAAGTTCCCAAACTCCATATTTATATCCATCAACCTTCACAACCTTTTTAATAAAATCTACATCATACGGCATACGACCAACTTTAAAATCTGCAATCCAAGATTTTTTTGTTTTTGCATACCATTCCCATGGTAGAATTTTATCGAAAACTTCTATCAAATATTCTTTAAATTTTTTCATTAAGGTATTCCTTATAATCCTTTATTGACATGAAAGTTTCCTGTTGTGTAAATGCGTTGTATTCTGCATAGGAATTAAACCCTGCTTTCTTTGCAATCTTTGCTTGTTTGTCTGATCCAAATCCCCTTACGTTTGCAAGAAATAATTTTTTTGCTTGAGCGGGCATAACATGAATTTTTGCCAAGTCAAAATTTACTTTCTTAACTTCTTTACTCTGCTTATAATCTTTTACTGTTATACCATCGGACTCATAATTTCCAAGATCAATATACCAATCATCCGTAACATTGATTCTTATTGCTTTCATTCCTCTAACAAATCTGTCAAACTCTTTTATATTTTTTGGATATATCCAAAATGAAATAACCTTTTCTTTATCCCAAAATCTTCCTGGCATATCCATCACCACTCTAGACATTGAAAATATTTTTTGGTGAATATCATCTGTTAGTTCTAAATATAACTGTCTTTTGTTTTCGATACTCTTTATTTTTGGAAAATCATTCTCGATATCATCTATCCATTTAACAAAATCGTTATATATATTTTTGGTCATATTTTTAAGTTCGATTGACCCCTTACCTTTTAATTTGTTCCACTTATCAACACAATGTTTTAGGAATTCAAGAACACCTTCTCTTGTTTGTTTAAAATTTTTACTGTAATATGATCTCAGCATAGCACCATGTGTCATGGCATATCTATATAATAGTTCTTTTTGAAAAAATCCAAAAGTAACACCTTCTGGCCATCCCAAACTTTGTTCATGTCCCGAACCATCATCGGGTAGAATTACTTCATCGGGATTTTCAGAAATATATTGCTTAAATCGTTTCATTCAAAGATTCCTTAAAGTCTTTAATACTCATAACATACATCTCTTGTTGAACCTTTGCTTTGTATTCTGCATAAGAATTAAATCCTGCTTTCTTTGCAATTTTAGATTGTTTGTCAGAACCGAAACCCTTTATCCTTTTCTTTCCAAGTTTTGATTTTGCAATTGGACTTAAAACATGTGCCTTAGTAGAATCGAACCTTAACGTTTTACTACTCTTAGAAGTTTTATATTTATCGATAGTAGGAGTCTCCTGTTTAGTATCGGGAGTTTCTATCATCCATTCATCGTTAATCTTAATCCCTTCCTTGTTCAGATCTTTCATGAGTTTGTCTAACTGTGATTCGGTTTCAGGATAATCCCAAAAAGAAATAATCTTATTTTCTTCCCATACTCAACCAGTAATTGATAAGATATATCTTCCTAATGTGAATATCGCACCCTGAGCATAGTCGTGAATATCTCTTAATGCATTATCAATAGAATCAACATCTCCAGCATACTCTTTAGATTTATCTTCTAAATCTTCTAGTGCAAGTTTTAGTTGTCCAAATTCATGTTTCCATCTTTTCTTGCCCTTGTCAGTATTTCTATTATACCCTTTTATAAATTTCTTTAATATTTCTATTGTATTTACTGCCTTTCCTGTTCCTTCATCATCAGTTATTGCCCGTTGTAAAATATTTTGAGACATATGTCCATGAAATCCGTTCCCTCTTTCTGAGGGTCTCACCATCAATTTTTTCTCCCAATAACCAAACGTATATGCATCACCATCATTCCAAGGTATTGTATATTTTCCTGTTGCCTTATTGACAAATGCTGAATCTGGATCTTCTTTGATATATTGCTTAAATCGTTTCATTATCTTCCCCTTATATCTGATTTTCTTTCTATGTCTTCAATATCAATATTAGCAGTAAATGGTATAACTCTCTTTTCAAGATCTTGTGTAAAAGGAGGAGCAACCACCACTTTGTACGAATCATCGTAGTCTTTGTACTTAAAAATATGTAACTGCCAAGATTTATATAATTTTATATTTTCTTTTGGGTTTCTGTTTTTTAACTTTCTTTAATCCACTAGGTTTTAGTTTAACAAAATTTCCAGGTTCATATTCCGACTTTCCTAAACCTTCTTTTAATGCTTGTTTAAATTTCATATCCATGTCCCTTAATAATTATTTATGTTTATTATCTTTTCCCCATTAGTATTTTTTCATAATCTGATTGCCCCTTAATGACATTCTTTTGATTAATAACACTACTACCGAATTGCCAATTTAATAAATTTTCAATATCGGTAACTCTATATTCAAAATCAAAAAGAGTTTCATCAAAATAAACATTTTTTATTTTAATATTATTAACAACCAACTCGTTCCAATCAGTAAATTTTCCCGATGGAATTCCAGGAACTTTATCTGTAAGGTATCTTGCTTTGTTTAAAGTATTTTGTAATTCTTTTGTATATTTTTTCAATATGTTTTCTATCTCGTCATAGTATCCCTTAATAATTTTTTTCTTTTCTTGTTGAGATAGTTCTTTGTACAACTCTTGCATATTAATAGAATTTCCTTTTTTCTGTCTTGTTTCTTTAGCATTTATTATAGCATCTCTTAAAAAATACTGAACATTTTCGTTTTGTTTTGCTTCTCTTTCAATTAAATTAAACCGCATATCTTCAATTTCATCTATAATCTTATCTAACAATGATTCATCTAACCCTAGTGTTACAAGGTAACTTGCCCGTAACCATCTTCTTCCTTGTCTATCGGGCATACTCATTATATCATCTTCTCCTCCCGCCAATACATCTCCTTCTAGTTCAACAAGTATTCCTCCTCCACCCCAAATACCACTCATAAAATTTGAATATGTCATTTTTGTAAATGAAGAAATACTTTTTTTTGTTCCTTCCAACTCTCTTAATGCTTTGTAAGTTCTAAAATCTCCAACAACATGAAAAACTTTTTGTCTATCAACTTTTCCAAAAATTCTTTCTAACATTTTTTTAGATAAGGGAATCATTCCCCTATCGTGTTGTCCCCTAAAACCAAAAACATAATCTTGTGTTTTTGATGTCCATTGTGGTTGTATTTTTTCTAAAAGGAATTGTTTAAATCGTTTCACTTATTTTGTTCCTGTGACTTTTGTTTCCAATCAAATGCTTTCTTTTTTGTATCGTGTGCTATTGCCCAACAAACTGCTATCGGTTGACTATAGGGACTATACTTTCTTAAATATTTATGGGTAGCAAATATAGTGTTGCCTGTTGTTATAACATTGTCAACTAAAACTAAATTAGGACTTAGGTCGGGATCATCCTTTGCATATATGATGGGCATCTCTCCTACCTTTCCTTGTTTCCTTAGTTCGTGTGAAGGTGTCTTCTTTATAGAAGTTAATATATCAGCAACCGAACCATTAGGTATGTACCGCAACATATTTTTTATAAGTTCCATATTATTTGAAGTGTCACCTTTGGAATTCGGTATAGGAATTAATACAGGATTTTTTATTAGACCGTTTACTAGTTTTGCCATTTGAGGAGCAACGATTTCAAATCCCCGACCTGTTTTCATTTCAAATGCTAAATCTATAATCTGTTTTCCTTCGGAAGTTCTTCTTTCTCCACCAGATGGATAGTTATGGACACCATACAAATATTTTTTGTGTCTTGCTTTTTCTAATAAATATTCCTTGAAAGTTTTCATTTATTTTTCTCGGATAGTCTGATTGCTTTTTTCTTTTCAAAATCATCCTTGTCAGACATAACACTCCAAGGAATTTTTTTATCTTCTAAGGTATTGATAACTTCGGGGAAAATTCTTTCTGTCCAAAAATTTGACCACGAATACCCATCTGCAAATAAAACACTTTTAATTTTTATTTTACTTAGTAGGGTTTCATCTAAATCTGATGTGTTAGTATATTTTGTACTTCTATCTATCTCTAATATATCTAAATCCAAACCATGTTTTATTTTTTCGGCATGTTTTTTTGTCCAATTATAACAGAAATCAATATACATTTTATATATTTTTTGTTGTACAATTCCCCATTCTTTTTTTGCATAAAGTTCCAAATCACTTTTTAATTGAGAAGAAACATTTTCTATTTCTACTGAAGACATATTCTGACTAGAAAACAAATTTCTTGTAATATTAATGTATTCCGATTTTTTATCATCAATCAATTGCTTAGACATTCTTGGAAGGTTGTCCCAATATTTCATTTTCTTTATGAGGTCTTCTATCATATCTTGTATTCTCATTTTTATTGCAACATGTCCATTATCGAAATCGTTTCTAAGTTCCATAGTAAATGCTATCTTAAAATACTGTGCCCACCTTCTACCTTGATTGTTGGGTCAAGAATAAATATCTAGATCAGAAGTTAAATAAGGAAGACCGTCTAACTCCACAAGTAGTCCACAAAATTCAGTAACACCTATTTTTACCATATGTTCATTAGGTTGTCTCAAAGAAACACTAATAGATTTTTTAGATCCTTCCATCTTGAATAAATATTTTAATCCTTTAATACTTGTTATATGCCAAAATGGGGGTTTGGGTTTTTTCTGATTAATAATCTTCATAGTTGTACTATTAACAGGAATTGCTTTATTAAGAACAGTTCTTATGATATTCATAGTTTCCCGTTTCTTTCCTGCAAAGGTTGTTTCTTTTTCTTTTATGTATTGTTTAAATCGTTTCATTCTGATACCTTTTTAACACATCGTTGAATTCTTTTTCGTTACGGAGTATCTTTCCTTTTTTAAGCATATCCTTTAAAGACATTTTGGAATATTTCTGAAATTCATTTTCCAAACCTTCTTCGTGAATATACTTTGCTACATCAACATTTATATACAGGTCAATTATTTTAAAATTATTTACAACTAATTCGTTCCATCGACTTAGTCTATTAGGAGCAACAGAAATTTTAAAAAACAATTTTTTTAAATAGTCTTTGTGTTTCATTAATATTTTTTCTACAGAATCAAAAAATTCTTTTATTAATTTTGCTTTTGTTTTTCCGTCTATTTTATCATTATATTTTGGAGTATAGTTATTATCATAAAACATTTTATCTTTAACATCTTCCATACTAGACTCAATATCAGAAATAGGTTTTAAATCTATACTATTATCTACAAAAGAATATTCTGATAATTTGCTTATGTTTATCCATCTTCTGCCTTGCTTATCGGGTCTTGACATTAAATCATTAGGAAATGCTATCTGCAAATCAGATTCTAGTACTGATAGAACTCCACCACCCGTCCAAATACCCTTTTCAAAATAATTGTATTCCATATCAGTAAAAGATGAAATTGCCTTTTTAGTTCCTTGTATTTTATACATGTTTTTAAAATTTTCTAAACCAACTATAGAAGGTTTATCTCCAGCAATGTCATTTCTTCTTTTTAATCCAAATACATGAAAGGTATTTATTCGTTTTTTTCCCATTAACCTATCTAACATCTTAGATGATAATGGTATCATCTTTGCCATACCATGTACAAAGTCCCACACACTTTCTTGCCATTGTGGTTTAACTTTTTCTAAAAGATGTTGTTTAAATCGTTTCATTTATAATCACTAAACCGACAGATAAATGCTCCTGTTGATCCAAGACTATGAACTATAAACATCAAGATTACAGGCAAGAACCTAGCACCCTTGAATAACCATCCGTAAAGTGATATTCCACCATATACTAACGAACCAAAAGCAAGCAAAAGAAAAATGCCATGGAAAATTTCCTTGTCAATTTTAATTTTATCTTTAGGGAAATATCCTAAGATCAATTTAATTGCATCCTTGAGTCCTTTAATCTTGATCTTCTTTTGTTTCTTCATCTTTGTTCTTTCCCGATATGAGATCATTTAATTCTCTCATGTCACCTTTAAATATAATATTATTTTGAGTCTTGTTTACAACCTTTGCATCTTTCTCGTCTTCTTGTTCTCCTTTATCATAAAGTTCTCTATTAGTTTCTCGTATCTCTCTATTTATTTCTACCAATGTTTTTGCTATGGCGGCAACTGCTTCAACATCTCTTGCCTTGCCAAACTCTACCGCAACATCGGTATGTGAATTAACAACATCATTAAGTTTTTGTCCTAGATTGTTCATTCGTATTCTAGACTTTATCAACTCATTATCTTTATCTGAATTGTCGGGAATAGCAACAGGAACAGAACTATTGGTAGTTGTCAAGGAATTGTTTACAACTGCGACTTCTGTTGTTTCTTCCTGTTTAACTCCTATGAGTTCATTTAAGTGTGCATCCCTTGCTTTAACATTCATAAACTATTTGTTTCTCCTATATTATATTAAACACCAATCATCAATGTACCATTTGGAGTTTCAAATCCTGTTCCACCATTAGACATCCATAATTCATTTGCCGACGCTCCTGCTTCTGCTTGGGTAGCACCACTTTTAACACCATGAATAAAATACTTAGGGGTTGTAGTAGTACCAGCAGGCCGACATCACCATTATAATTAATAACTAAATTGTGTGGCGATATACTATCTTTATAGACAGACCCGTCTACGGACATTATGATATCTGATGAGTTTCCATTAAATGCGTTTGTCCAAGCAGTTTCATCATAATAAAATCCTATATATCCTCCATCGGTAGAACCATCAGAAGATTTTGCAAAGAAATGAGATTTAAGTCCGCCGACGGTGCTGGAAAACTCATTCCAATAATTGCCACCACTACTTGGAGTAAACTTAGCAATTCCAAAGTTAGGGCCACCCAAAGCAGGAGATCCACCACCACCCGATGTTCCTGTATCTCCAGGACTAGTGTTAGGGAACCAATTCCAATCACCAAGAAATACGTCATACGAACCTGTATTATCAAGAACCCATATAGTATTATTGGGCAGCTTCTTTAGTTGGGTCTGGAGAAAGCAAATTACCATCAGTATCATTTTCATAATGTAAAGATGGAGAAATTGGATCTATTGGATCTGGTATGCTATTATCAACATATTGTGTAGTCGCTATAGATAAAGGAACTGTACCCGATGGGTGATTTTCTAATCTACCATTATTGGCATCCCCTTTTATTACGGTTATTATATCAGTCGCTCCAATATTTACTTGACTTGCAACGTTTGTTCCAATATTTACACTACCATCAACAGAACCACCAGTACCACCATCAATAGATACAGAACCACCAGCCCCGCACCATTACCACCATTAACAATAGCATCACCTCCTGAAGAAGGACTGCCACCACCACCAACTAGATAAGCATCTCCACCTTTTAATTTTCCAGCTCCACCTTCAACAATAGCATCACCACCGACAGTAGACGATCCTGATCCAGCGATTGTGCCGTCTCCACCTATTAATTTTACATCTCCCGACTTTTGTTCTCCTAACGCACTTGTTCCACCACCTTCTATTCTTATTCCACTTTTACCAGCAGAAGCACTATCTGCACAATCAATAAGTACACCTATAGCATCTGTATTGTGTCCATGAATATGTACTCTATCGGGAGTTCCATCAACTGCTGTGTCAACGTAAGTAGTTCCTCCAGTATCTTCAATCTTATCACCACTAGCAGATTCTAGTTCATCTAATTTATCTTGAACAGAAACTCCTGTTTCATCTGTTGCTACTGCATCTGCCGATAAATCTATATTAGCAATGGCACTTGCATTAGTAGAAATATCACTATCTAATGAATTTAATTTATCTTGAACTGATACTCCTGTTTCATCTGTTGCTACTGCATCTGCTGATAAATCTATATTGGCAATATCACTATCCAATGAATTTAATTTATCTTGAACTGATACTCCTGTTTCATCTGTTGCTACTTCTGATGCCATATCGGTAGTTGCTTTTGCAGGCAATTGTGCATCGAGTATTTTCCCATCTGCTCCAAGACTTGCAACACCATTAGCAACTGCCTTGTCCGATTCTTGTAAATGTTTTCCCATGATTAATTCTCCTATACCATTCTAGTTTCTATATTTCCGTTTGTTGTTATAAACAGTTTCCAAAATACATAATTATCTGATTGCAAAAATATTGGAACTATAGTTTGGTCTTCTGCTCCTGTTTCTGCTTCTGTTGTTATAATACTTCCATCTATGTCTATTGTTACACTATACTGAACACCATCATCATCTTGTAAATAATAACTAGTGTTTCCTGTTGCTCCTGTTTCAATTGTCGAGGTCAATGCTCCATCATCTCCTATGGTAACATACCACGTCACTCCGTTTGCATCCTCAAGGAGCAAATAATCTACGAGTCTACAAGTATTTACCCCTGCGGTGATTTCAGTTTCACATAAAGTTGTTCTAATGTATCCCATAATTTTAATCACCAGTTTCCGCAACGTAGTCAATATACAAGTTGCCATAACGTGCTTCCATATAATTTTCAAAGTCAATGCTAATCCCTCCTGTGTATTCTCCAAAGTTTGGATTAGCAATTGTATCTCCAGGTTTAGCGCCTGTACTTGTGTCGGGTATTGTTTCTCTCATATCTTTACCACCAATAATGCCTGTACCATTGGTATTAACCAATTTATGAATCCATGCTTTGATTGTCATAATCAATGTTGCTCTAAATATCTTCCTCTCTTCACGACCAATATCTATTTCTTGTAGGTCTATGGTTGAGGTCGTAAGTATAATTGGAATATCTCTTTTTATTTGAGAACCATCTGTAAATTTAAATTCTATAAACGGATAGTACCTTGCTTTTTGGTACTTAGGAACTATTGACTCTATCATCTGAAATAATTCCGATTCTTTCTTTGCCATAAGACCAACATCTATCGTATAATCAATAGGGAAGGGAGCAAAGGTATATTCAGCACCATCTGCCGAGTGTATAACATTAGAGTTATGTTGAATTCGATCTTCTGCTAAGTCAATAGAAGTAATATTCAATCCTATTGCAGGAAGGAACATGTCCACTTCATCTCCGCCTGCAGCCTCTCGTTGAATTCTTTTATCAGTAGACCCGATGAACAATGGTATTTTTGTTGCAACTTGATTCCCACTTGCATCCCTTGTATAGAGAATTTCATCATTAAAATTGTCTGCGGTTGCAACGAGAATCTTTCTTGTAGTGTTAGGTACTAATACATCTGCCATCACCAGTCTCCAAACTGATCTCCATCACCATCTCTAATATCTTTCGCATCATTTTGTACGTTGTCATTAGCAAAGGGATCGTTGTTAGTAGGTTCAAACCCTGTTTCATCTACATCATAATCAAGAGCATTTGAAACTTGATCTTTCTTATCATCATCTATTGCATTTATAGTATCTAGGATGTCTTGCTTATCATTGTTTCCTGTTTGTGTTATATCGATATTTTCTGTAGTAGTAACTTGATACTTCTTACAATTTAATTTATATGTAAATTTGTTTCCATGAATCATATTTTCATGTCTTTCAACAAACGTTAATGTGAACAATGAGTCAAACATATTCACATAAACCAAGTCACCAATCTTAGGTTCTTTATCGTGGTCATCATAAAGTGTTTCACCATCTTCAACTAGTTCAAGTGTTTCATACTCTTCATTGAACACTCGATTGGTGAAATTCTTTTCGGGTAACATATAAAACTATTTCATCCTGTATGGAAAGACCAAACTTTGAGAACACATCTTGACCCGCCATCATGGAAGTGTCTTCTGCCATCATTCTCATGCCGTGCATACGATCAAAATTTCTTGTCTTGACTTCTCCCCAAACACCATCAACATTTGTTTCTTCCATTTCACCTAGAGGAAGATAATAGCAATCTAGACCAAATTGGTCGTATGCTTGTGTTATGAGTTCCTGCATAAAATTATTATAATGCGTTGACTCAAAATTTAAGGAATATTCTTTTTCATTTGACATAATATATTCTACTTAATAATTTTTATACTCACTATCTTAGTATCTGATGGGAGGTGTCCATTTTTAATTTCTAACTCAATACTTTTCCTGAATTTTTGTTCTGCTTCTTTTTCGTTATCAGCAAATACTGGTTTTGTTAGTTGGGATTTTTTGTTTGCTTCTTTAGAACTAATTTGTGCTTGTCCATCATACAACTTTTTCTCTTCTAAATAATCTTTAAATCTCATATCTTAACTCCAAGTTCCTTTTCCCAATTTATTGTTAATGTAGGATGATACATTCCTATTTCACCAACAAGGTTTTTATTTATTAGTGCATCAAGAAATTCTTTCCTGTCCTTTTTTGTTTTCAAGTGTACGGTATTGCCATGCTTATCTATATGCTTGTTTCCCTTGAACAACCATTTTATGAATTCAATAAATCTTTTATCATTTCCTGTACTAAGTTCTTCTTCAACATCAAACGTATGACTCTTTGATGGTTTCCATTCTATGTAGGGGAGTTCGTAGAGTGCTTGTTTGAAACTTCATTCTATGCTCCTGCTTTTAAATCCATAATTTTTTTCTTTAGTTCTTCTATCTCTTTCATCTTAGCACCAATCTGTTCTCGTATCTTGTACTATGTCAGATTGTACTTTCATTTTTTTCAAATATTCTTCAGCAGGAACCTCATCTATCCGTTGGACAACTTCAATTACAGAAGATTCTTTTTTATTTAGAGCATCACCAAGTTATAATTTCCCCACGATGTTTTCATCACTTTAGAAAACCCCTCTGCATCCACAACATCTGTTTTTCCTTTCATGATGATAGCAACAGTTTTTTTGTTATACATAATTACTATTTTATCTTCCCCACTTCCTTCCACCACTCTTTCCAATTGTTTGTACATGTTTTTCTTTTAAAAAGTTTTTTAATTTCATTTTTATAATCCTTATACATTAATTGCTTTTTTAAAATCTGGGGGTGTTGATAGGTCAAGAGTTCTAACATCGAATCTATCATAACCTTTCTTCTTTCCGATCTCTTTTATTTTTTCCATTTGTTTTCGTTGGTTTTGGTTTTCCTTTTGGCCATACCATAATAATATCTGACATATAATCGGGATCTCCTTTCTTGATACCATATATTATAATTTCTTTACCAAAACCTTCTTTCAAAACATCTTTGAATTTCATTTTTATAATCCTATGACATATACACTTGAAACATTTCTGGTGACCAACTCAAATGTTCTAGAGCATATTCTTCCAATCTTATTTTTTCAGTTTCACCCTTGTCCACAAGTGCTTGTGCTTGAATAGTGCCACCACCTGGAATTTGAAACCCGTCAAATTTAATTCCTAAATTATTTCCCCATTGGATGTATCCTAATGCTTTACAATAATCTGTCAACCATTTATTAGACCAAAGATTTCCCGATGTAGTTCCTTCAAAGTCAACTAGTGTGGAGCAAACTAGAAGTAAACTTTGATTGGTTTGTCTTTCTCTAATAACACCATCTATATACAAAATGCCTGTATTGAAATTAAATTTCCACGAGATTTTTGGTCGCAGTACCTTATCAATAACTGAAAGGTTTTGCATTGTTAGTGTGTAGTCTCCGAGTTGAGTATTGTTGGGCCCATCTTACCGATAGAAAAGAGGAACTGTATGTCCTCGTTTGTTAATCCATATGCTGAAGGAAATATACTAAAAATTGATTCGGGATATATTACGTTGTGAACCGAATAGATATCCACGTTAGGAATTAGTGACTTCAAGTTCAGTTTTGAGTTCTCCATTATAAGATAAGGCATATGCTTTGTGTACTTGTCCACCCTCGATGTTTTCTGTATAAAACATTAAGGCATCGTTGACAATATCATCCCATTGATCTTCATGTATTTCAATCTTTTGATAGGGATGTCCCAATGCACGTTGCATTTTTAATATAAATTGCTCTTTGTTAATCGGTCTTGATAAACCCATATAGGAACTCCACACTTTAGAATATTCTACTATTATTTATACTTGACTAGACAACAAAAAACCCCCTTACCACTTAAAAGTAGCAAGGGGGTCAACCAAACAAGGAGTATCAATGAAAGTCTTTTACAGTTTTTTTATATAATCTAGAGTAGCAATTTTTCCTATCCTAGTGTAGTCAACATTGTTTCTATAATAAGGATAGTAATCATCACCATGATCAGTTCCCAACTCGACCACAAGGTCTCCTCTGTGATACATTCTAAATCCATCAAAAGAATCATCACTACTTTTCATATCTTCTAAGTCTAATTCAACAGGATGTTCATGATAAGAAAGTTTTTTGTTTATGGTTTCGTTTATTTCTATTTCCTCATAACTAGCATAAAACCTGTAACCATCAAACCCATCTAATACCATTTTGTACATGGTATCATCAATACGAAACCATAAATACATATCAATAGAGTTGTAATAGTCGGTATCAGCATCAATTCTAGGATTATCACAATAAGTACCGTAAAATAAAACTTTTTTAGTTTTCATAATTTTTCTATTTCTTTCAATATTTCTTTTTTTGAATATACTTTATCAAGTACATCTTTAATTGACGATATACTCAGAACAGTAACACCAACTGGACATACTTCATCCAAAGAAAATTCTAATTCTTCTCTATCCATTTTCATATAGTTTTTATTGACGAATATTTTTACGTCTTCTAATGTTACTGCTCTAAAATTACTCCCTACATACATTATTTTACAAATCCAAACTTTTCAATATCTATTCCAAAACCAACTAAAAACTTTTTATACCAAGGAAGGGAATAGTAGAATCTCATTTCTCTATATAATTCCGTTTGTTGTTTTCTAAGATCATCCATAGCGATTCTCATTTCAACAACCCCTTAACTTTTTGAAATATATTAAACTGAATTTCATTAGTTTGCATCTGACTCTGACTCTGTTCATTAGTATAAGTTTTTACTTCTGTGCCATTGATAACAGGGTAGAGTATAGTTATACCACTATCGTTCTGATAAACTTTAGATTCTCTTTGTTGATATAGATCTAGTCTTGTGTTATAGAACTCTGCCAATTCTCCACTATTCAAAACATTCCGAGTTCTCCATTCAATACGATCCACCTGTTTGTGTGTATCCACAATGGTTAATTGTGTATTGTACTGTTTAGTGATCTGATTCTGATTCTGCAATTGCCTTTGAACCATATTGATCTGAACCATAGATGCCATGGCAATAAGTGTTATACAAATGAGTATTGCTACTCCCCAAAATTTTAATTGTTTTTTCAATTTGCACTCCTTAATGCTCTAATATATAAGTAAGTAAGTTTTTTACTTGTCAATGCTTGATCTTTTGTAAAAATTATTTTCTTTGTCTCCAAATCAAAAGTATCAACAAAGGTAATAACTAATGACTTGCTAGAATTTATTTCCAATCTGACCAACTCATATCGAGATTGCGTTTCATAATTATGTAATCGGTCAATCTTTTCATCGGTCATTACAATCTCACAAGATACGAGAAACAGAAGTAGAAATAGTAGTGATATTATTTTTTTCATTTTATTTCCTTCCAACCTGTTTACTTCCAAGCATTTTAGACAAAATAATCGCAAGGAATGTTATTGATAATGTAACCAATCCTATTAGTCCTATCAAACTTAGTAATCTACTCATTTCTTTTTCTCCTTTTCTTTTTCTTTCTTTTCTAGAAATTCTTGATACAGATCGTATCGTGACTTTGGGGGTTTTACCTTAAAATCTTCTGAACACTTGCCACCTAGATCGGGTAAACCACTATCATACCAAAAGCATATATAGTTGATTTTTTTTACACCGTTATAGTCTAAAAGTTTTGTTTTTCTTTCGATTAGGCAAGGACACCCTTTGCAAGATTCCCTCATTATTTGACTCCTTCAATAAGTTGTTTGGTAATGTAATTATATCATGAAAACTTTTTTAAATCAAATTTTTGTGGTATAGTCACATTTTGAACAATGAACACCAAACTGTGGTTTCCTACCATGACCAACATAGATAGTTATCTTTTCTAGTTGACTATCACAATCTGAACATATATGAATGATATCTTTATCGGGTCTTTTTGGTTTATATAGTTTTAGGTTTAACGGTTTTGGTTTGACTTCTTTGAGGGGCAACCCCCAAGAATCAACAAACTGTGTTTCTTTCTTAGGTATGGGTTTCCGACCTCCAATGTTACCATAACCTGGCAATGCATCAAAGTCTTCTAACAAGGCATCTATTTCTTTTTGTGTTAATTCTTCCATTTTTTCTAACTCTAAATTTGTATTTACATCTAACATATTAAACTTCCATTGGAGACGGTGGGAGTCGAACCCACGTATTAAATGCTTCAAGGGTAAGATGAATTACAATCATTACTAGTTCACTAGCATATCATATTTACTGTTATGAATCAGTTTGGGATACTCTCTACCCCCGACCTTACGTTGGTTATATCCGAGTGTTACTCACTACAGTTCCGATGTCTGATGCAGTTACTACTTATCGGAGTCTGTAATAACCACAAGCAACCTAAGCTGCTAGAAGTAGTTCTTCTTCGTGTTTTGGTTTTTAGTCTTTTGGACTTGATTGCATCTATTCTCTAATCATCTAGTTGAGACCTTTACGTCCCCTCTATATTACTTATAATACTTTATTTCCTTTTATTACTAATTTCACTAATAATATATCCCCAAATAGGACAAGTTGCTATAATGATTATTAGAATTAACAGTATATTGTCATTTGTCATTTTTTTCTCTTGTGATGGAAATATCAACTTTGTCATTAATGATGTTGCTCTGAATATGGTTCATACAATCATCCCAAGAAACTTTTTCTAATATGACTTTCTGATTAATTCTTAATGTGTATTTTCCTTCCATCTTTATTTCCTTGCCCTTACATTCTTCACATATAACATTTTGAACTTCTTTAAAATTCGATGGGCATCTGCATTGAGATACTATTTTCCCACACGTAGTACAAACCTTCTTGAAATGTTTCATGTTCCCTCTTATTTATAATTTTTCTATTTCTTTTAATGCTTGTCGTTTCAGTAAGAGTTTTCCCAAGTCATTAGTAATTTCTTTATGTTCATTTATTTGTGTTAATACGAATTCTCTTTTGGTCTTTGTATATTTTATATATTCAAAACGAACATATAATGCTCTATAATTATTTCTGTCATTATCTGATCTTATATCCATATCTATCTTATATGGAAACCAACATTCATATATTTTATGTTCAGAAATTTCTTTTTGTTTCATTGCTCTACAATCAATCAGCATACCACTATCATCGGCATCCACTAGTATATTGTTCATTAATTTATAGAAATTCTGACTCTTTTTATTTTTCTCTATTTTAATTTTCCAACTATGCAACCTACCATCATATACACAAAGATTTCTTAAATTGACTAAGTCAGGTTTGCAATCTATAATGTCCATGTTACTCTTGCTCCACAATGAAATTATACAATGAATTTCGTTCTACGTCAAGTTTTTTCATATTGACTCGATTTCCTTTAGTATTTTTATTTTTTGTTCCATCTTGCAACAGATATCAAACACTTCATAGCAACCTTCCCACCTGCCAGAACTGACACATTGTTTTTTATCAACACTTACAAAGTTTTTACATTTATAACATCTAACACTAGTTAGATTAATTATTTTCTTCGGATCATCGGGGGCACGAACACCAAAAGGACATTTTATAGAATTTTTAATAACCATTCCGTACTCAAGTTCAACTTCGGTAGAACAGTTGAAAGCATATCCATAAGAATAAGACTCGTGTAACTCGTCTAGATCATATTTTAATTTCATATTTCCTCTAATATTTTTAATAGTTTTATTTTCTTTATTTTCTTTTCTACTATCTTATGAAAGTCTTTTCTGTCTATATATATACAATCTTGTGCAGAGTTTGGGCACACAAAACATTTTGAACAATCTATACGACTATCTGACACACAGAACCAAAGATCGTCTGATTTGCGTTTTTCAAATAAAAACTTTCCATGTTTAAATTTATTCTTCATAGTTCCTCTATTGTCTTAAATAATTTCTTTTTGTTTTCCCTACTCCATAAGATATAATATGCAACATCCGCACATCTACAAGAAGGAATAATTTTTCTAAGAACTGGAAGACCTTTCTCTATCAAATACTCGTGATATTCGTCAACCCTTTTAAATTTAGTTTTTTGTATTTCCGCATAAAATTTACACTTGTAACACCTCATAGCACATTTAATACTACCATTGGGTTTTAGTTCATGACCGATAAATTTGCTAACTCTTTTTCTAAGTTTCTCGTTCGGGGTTCTTCATAATTCCTCTATTGCTTCGATAGCATCAAGTTTTTCTATTTTTGCTAATAACTTTTTTGCATTATCTCCACGACCTTCCATAGCACCAACACACCTCATTCCATGTTCCTTAAAAAGGCAATTGCTACAACATATCACATCAAAGGGACAAACCCCATCATGTTCTGCTATCCATTTTAGCATGTACCGACCATCGGTAGAATATCTATTGAGTTCTGCACAAGTTCCCATTATAGTTCCTCTATTTCCTTTAAAGCAAGTTTTCTATTCAACGTTTTATTTCCCTTTTGATATCCGATGCACTCGTGATTTTCATATCCATCGGTGACTTCACAAGGAGTTGAAATATTGTGTTTAAGTCGGTCTTCTTTACTGTACGTCCAACAGGTGTACCCTGTGCAACCCTTACTGTTTCTAATAGCAAACTTACAACGTTTCTTCATAGTTTTTCTATCTCCTCTAATGCCTTTCTCTTTAGTCTTTTTGTTTCAACTATCTTGTGAAATTCTTTTCTAGGAATATAACTACAATCGGGTTTGCCCTTCTTACAAACAAAACATTTTTTACAATCACGTTCAGAAGAGCAATAAGTCGAACAATACCAAAGTTTATCATTTCCTTTTGAGAATCGGTACATGTCATATTTGAATAATTCTTTACTCATAGTTTTTCTATCCCTCTAATCTTTCTGTTCTTTTCTCTTTTCTTAAATAGTTCGTTAGCATATTCATCCATTTGTTTACAGGTCATAAAATCAATTAGGAACTCACCGTTCTTTCCAACTGCCATACAATTCCCTGCTAGGAAACAATCTTTATTATGACACCTATTTATTCTCATAACCCCCTTCGGGGTCATAACGTCATTGATAATCTGATTCCTATCGTATTTCATAATTCTTCTATTGCCTGTACTGCTTTTTCTTTTTCAATCTTAATTAATATTTTTCGTGTGCTACAATATATAATACCATGTGGGAATCTTTTATGACCACCAATGACAAGGGTTCATTATTGATATAGGATTTCTGTTATTTTTTTTTGCTCTGATTAATTCTTCTTTACAAGTCCATCTACCCTTGGAGACACCATTAGATATTTGTACGTTGAATTGGCAAATAGATTTTGATTTTTTGTGAGTCATAAGTCGTTCCTTCAATACAAAAAAAGGGGAGCATTACACTCCCCCTTTGTTACGTTTATTTTAATTTTACTTTACGCACCCACCTCTTCTTTCTGTTCTTTTTTAAAGAGTTCCTCAAACTCGTCCCACTCTTTCTCTGCTGATTCTTCCTCAACAGGGTCAATAGCAGGTTTCGGTTCGGAAACTTGTGCAATCTTTTTTTCGGGTTTTACAACAACCTTTTTTGCAACTGCTTTTTTAGCAACGTTTTTCAGTTCCTTTTTTGCATTAGAGTCACCCTCTGCTTTATCTGCGTTTTTGCGAAGTTCTTTGGCGTCACCAACCACTTCATAAAACTTTTTGCGACCATCTTTTCCGATTTTCAGAATACCATCTGCAACAGGTATAAGGTGTTTCTCGATATCCTGTCTACATCTTGAATTATTGTTGTTTCCAACATAGTCCACGATATCATTCATAAATGCTTTGTCTCCGATATTAAGGGATTCAAAGTAGTCACATATTTTGTTTGCATTTTTACTTCTCATTATTTTCCTCCAATGAAAGTTAATTGTTAATTACTGTTCCCCATTTTAACATGGAAATGGGGGTCAAGTCAAATTTTTTCGTAACTTTTTTAGTTACTCTTAGATTTCGCATCTTTCTTATTATCCCTCGTCCGTAGGAGAAGGGGGATCATCATCGAAAAGGTCTTCTATTGCTTTCAGTTTCTTTTTGCGTTTTACGTTTGCAGAACCTTCCATCAGTACAAGAACATTCTGGTCCGATTCCCCACTCGATGCTTTCGGGAGTAGTAAGCAACCTACCACAACGACCACACTTGTCGGAATGTTTGATCTCATATCCTTTCGGAAGTTTAGAACCTTCAGCAACCTTTTTTATTGCCCATGCTAAAACTTTGTACTCGATTGAGTCTTTTTGGTATTGGGATTTCTTAGTAGGAAATACTTCGTTTTTAGAAGGATTATAGATCCCAACATAAGAGTAATTCGTCCAATTGTTGGGGCCTTTGAGTACCGATGTAAAATAGATAGTAGTTTCTTTTCCATTGTCTTTAAATTCCTTCTTGTTAATTTTATAGGTGAAATGCTTATCCTTATCGTTCTTGACGGTAAAAATTGCCTTCCCTGCTTTTAAAAAATCTAAGTTAAAATTGATCAAGATATTTCCTTCAAATTGTTATTTAATAAGTGAGACTTATTTTACCATGAAACTACCGACTAAATCAAATTTTTTTGCAACTTTTTTAGAAATACTCAAATTTACCAAATTTCGCATATTTTGGACGTATTTTGGGTGTATGTGAAATATAGGAAATATGTGATTTTCCTTAAATTTCAAAGATTATGTGGTTCGGTGAATTGTAGTCAGATCCTGCATTGAAAATTCTAAGGTCTTTTCCTTGTTCGTTCTGAACAACTCGTTCATCCCTCAAATGGGAGTGACCATAACAGAATACATCCGCTCCTGTCTTTTTAATGAACTCAAAATATGTCGGGTTTCCTATCATATCACTATACCCACCCCTATAATTAAACAGGGAATGGTGAGTGACCACTATAACCTTCTTTCCCATACGTTTCCCTGTCTCTATACCCCTTAGAACCTCTCCAAATGCCTTGTGTGCCCTTCTATTGAGGAATTCGTGCATGGCAAGGTTGGAATCCGATTCGATACGTGGCATACGTGAGAAATCGTTTGACAATGGCATGTCCCTATACCACCCATCCCATCCGATGATATACACATCGTCCCGAATGAATGGAGCAAGACTCAAGTCCATTACTCTATATTTTGTCCACATCTGCCGTTGAAAATCTTTTAGTTCTTTGAACGTTTTAAAATGGAAAACAAACTCTCGTTCGTACATTCCTTTATCCCACATGTAAGTATCAAATGTTCTTTTATTTTTCGGTAGAGGTTGTTGCCAAAGATCGTGATTCCCCTTGACTCCCACAATAGGTTTATCTGTGAAATTCCTAAACAGGTTTAGTACTGAATTCCATTGTGATTGTTTATGACTAATCCAATCTCCTGTATGAATAACGATATCAAAATCTTCACCTTTCAGTTGATTCAGATATTGTTCCCATATTTTATATGTGGAGTCGTTAAAATTTAAGTGAGTGTCTGTTACTAATAGTGCTTTCATTGTTCCTTCTTTAAAGTGTATATAACTTTACTGTTTCCTTATATTGTTCCCAATTTTTTACCTTGCCCATGTCTTCTATTTCGTAACTGTCCAACCATTTGTTGGGTAGGTATTTCGTTACAGCATAGAATTCGCAAGGTGAGAATTTCCAAATCTTTCTCGTTTCCCTCATAACATTATAATATAATAGATATGAGTTTGATTCCCTTTTGTACTTGTTCAGTTCTTTTTCAAATCCCTTTAGATTTAATTTTTTCAGCATTTTATATGTCATTTTTTCACAATCGACTTCTATATTCCTTGTGTACTTTGTTGCCAAGTCTATGACATTCTTAGGATAGTTTTTACTTTTGGACATCCAAGACCAAAAAACAGTAACGGCATCTTCTTTATACTTAGGAAACCTCCTCTTAAAGTTGATAGATACGTCTCTCCATGCTTTGTTCTTTTTCTTCCATTGTAACAGGTGACAATATTCATGTACCAATACAGGAAACCAATGGTCTGTCGGTTTCCTTATTGCTACATCTAGACTATCATTCTCAAGAAAAGATCCACTAACTTCGTTTCCCTTTTCTAGAACTATATGTTGTTCATCCACTAGATGAAATAGAACTCCCATATCGATGCAATCACATGCAACTCTCTTTAGGAATTTTTTTACTTTAGGATTTGATCTTTTCATTGGAATGTCCTTAGAGTTTGTCTATTTTTTCTCCAAAATCTCTGCACCAATTTCCAAAGTCCTTCAAGGGTGTCATTTTGAAGGGAAGATCAGAATTTTCAGAAAATGATTTCAATGCCCATTTAGCATCCTCAACATCATCTGTCAAATATCTGATCTTCTCGTCAAAATGAACAACATAAAATTCTTTTGGGTCTAAACCCACATCAACATTATTTGCATCCATTGCAAACTCCTTATTTTCATTTTCATTCCTTCAATACAATACGTTTTTTAGGTTTTTTGTTTTTTACTTTTTCTTCGGATCTCTTTGTAAATTCTCAGACCTTCTTTAAGGATTTCTACTCTCGTAGCATAATAAGGATCGGTTGATCTTTCTTCAAAGTACCTTATATCCTGTACGGAATCTCTAAGAATTTGTTTTTCCATATTAGTTATTTTTTCCATAAATAAATAACCCCCTAAACCTTCATATCAAAGTCTTCGTCAAAATCCTTTGATGGTACGATGCCATTACAATCACTTACTTCGTTGTCTGTTGCATCGTGTAAGTATTCATATATCTTTATCGCCCTTTGTGCCTGTAAAGGAGTAAAGTGTGTTGACTCTATGTCTCCACTAGCAATCTCCCTTAAAAGCAACATAATTAATTGATCGTTGTCTTTCAGATCACTTAATATTTCTTCCAAGTGTTCATCATCCCTATGATTCACACAACATTGGATGGTTTCGGATAACATCATATTCATTCTTTCTCGCAACGAACATAATAAAAATTTTGTCATACTCATAGTTGACTCCTGTTCGTTAATTGACAATAATGCACATACCTAACCACGCATAACATATTTATACATTATACCATATAAAACAAGGTCAAATCAAATTTTTCCATCATCTTTCATCTCTTTCATCTTTTTTAGTGCCATTTCCATGAGGTCTTTTTCCGTTATAACATGAACAACTCTTCCCTTTGAATCTACTAATTCTATCAAAGGGAACATTCTTTCAATGACCTCTTGTGGTAGGTCAATGGTCAAGTCATTTTCTTCATCTAACATAATAATATTCCTTCTTAATGAGTTGAATGAGTTTTATAATAACTCTTGTGTGCATCCTTAAATGATTCCAAACTGAAATTTTTATCCTTATATCCTTTTAACACTTTTTTCTCTGAACAAGAATATATAGAATATAAACCTTTCCTTTTCGGTCTTAGAAAATCGTATAAGTTTTCTTCGGACACCATTTCTTCTTTTGGGTTTCCCTCAAGGAACTTTTTTTCATAATAAATAACTAAATATAATTTCATAACATTTTCCTGTTATTTGTTTTTTTGTGTTTGTATTCCGATTATTTTTCCTACTGCAATTAATGAAAATATTAAGGCAATAGTACCAAAAACTATTTTTGACCGACTACTATCAACTACAACCATAAGACCGATAGGAACAATAATTGATATGACTAAAAGAAAAATCCCAACAAATTCGTCAAAATTCCTTTTCCATTTGATTATATCTCTTTTGGTTGCTTTGTTCTTTTTGTAAGATGAAAAACTAGTATTATTAAAATCTATCATTTTGTTCTCCTTAATTATCCGAAAGGGGGAATAGAAGTTTCCCACCTATAGGTTGTGAATTTTCCAACGCAGTTTCAATAGGATCGTTCACTTGCTCAATAGTTCCGTTCTTGATATCGTCCCGAATTTTTTCAATCTGTGCGGTCGCATCTTCTTTTGATATCTCACCTCGTTCAAGGGATTCCACTATGGCATTGACTTTACGCAAGGATTCTAAAACCCCCTGCATTTTTTTCATATCATCCATATTAAAACCATTTCCCATTTCGTTCATATCTTCAAACATCAAAAACTCCTTATATCTAACAACTGTAAATAAATGTCATTGCCAAACAAGCAATGACCGCAAACATCATAACTATTGTATCACGATCCATTATTTAACTTCCTTTTGTTGTAGTTTTTTAATTGTGTAAATTAGTGCGACTATGCCATTTACTAATAAAAGAGAGAAGGCGGATATAAAAAATATAAATAGAAAAAGTTCCATTACACTCTCTCCTTAATGCGGTTCTTCCAAAGGTCTTTGAAAGTTTTTACTTTGATAAAATAAAGTTCAGTTTTATTATACAACCAACTAGGGATGGCATATTTCACACGAACTACCTGACCAGTTTTCATGTCGGTGTAAGTTACTTTTGTTAGTTGACTTTTGGGAATCCATCCACTTTTGGCAACAGGTCTTCGATAACCACTAAGGATATCTCCACCATAAGGCATGTCCATCTCATGAGTGATAATCTGATATGCTTTATCGGTTTCCCTAGCAATGCCCATGTATCGTCCCCATTGGTGATCGGTTGTTTCTGAATAGATTTTATACTCTACCAAACCATTAGGCAATTCATACCTTGTTGCTTGATCGAGATTAACTGTAAGTCCTATTGATTTCATCTATTTTCCTTCAATTTATTATGTTTATATGTTGAGACATATTTTACCATGGGTTCAGCACCTAAATCAAATTTTTTGGTGATTTTTTTAAAAAAGTGAATTCCCTAGAATTCGGGGGAATTTGAAGAATTTGGGGGGATTTGTGAAATATGTGAAATATGGAAAATGGGGGAATTTCACCCCCAAACCCATTTTTCCCATTTTTTGAGGATCTTGGGAATGACCTATATTTTTATTATTCCCCAGATACTTCTTCGGTATCGTCTTCATCGAACTCTTCGGGTTTCCAATCTACAAGTTCTTTCATGAGATTTTTGAATTCTTCACCTTCAAGGTCACCTTCAAAAAAATCACCAGGTTCTTTTTTCAATAAATTCATATCGGGCATTTCTTCGGAATCTGCATATTCTTTTTTAAGATTAAAAGACTTGCCACTAAGTTTTGCTTTATCAAAACCCTTTTTTTCTTCATTTATCTTCATGTATTCATCTAGTTTCATGTGATAATCTCCTACTTATGTAATTCTATATACTTATTTATACTTGTTATAAATAATAGTGTGAAGAAATGTCTATTGTTTATATTGGTTCTATTTTCCATAACCTTCCCATCAATCAGACCCCTAGAAAAAATTAACATAGATACTCCACAAACTGTTTCTTTATTAGTTGACTCAAGTGCCGTACATACTATATCATTATACAAAGAATTTCGACATACAAATTTTATTCTAGGATTAAATGTAGGTTCTGTACAATCTGATTTATTATTGGGAGCATTTTTTGGGTATGGGATCATTCCTATATCACACAAAAAATATAACATGGAAATTTATTTATTTATAGACTCACCAACTTTGGGATCTGTTTATTTAAAGAATGTTTTAACTTTTAAAAATATTAGAATAATTTTATCTAGTACTCTGTATCAGAGTATTCATGGTTGGTCAAGATTATATGTCATGCAAGAGAATGTTTTCAACTATGCAGGTGAATTTATATATAAAACTGCTTTCATTTATAAAAAAGGAAGAATTTTTCATGGAACTTTTTATTTACAAATATCTTATAATATAAGATTAAGAAAATAACTACTGCTTTGTTTTATTCTTAAAATATGAACACTTGTTATGATCTTCAAACTTCTCAACCCACTTCTCTAGATTATCCTTTCCATGTTCCTTTATGACCTTGTTGGCAATATTACATTTCATATCAGAAAAGTGTTTGCACATTTGACATGATGGATTATTAAAAAATCCAAACCCAAATCCCATATTACCAAATACTTCTTTTAATTTCATGTGTTTCCCTTAAATGCTCGTTTGATCCATCCACGAATAAAACGTTCTTGTGTTTCTGTTTTCTCACATATCTCTATATACTTTTTTGCTTGATATGCCGAAAGTATAAGGAGAACATATTTTTCTTCATGTGGTAATAATTTATTTAATGCTGATATAGATTTGCGACCTATATTACCATCTACTGTTATGTTTTTTTCTTTCTTTTGATTTTTATTTAATATATTAATAGTCTTTTGGAGTATCTTAGCAGAAGTTCCTATTCCCATATTAACACCAATATCAAAAACTTTGTTAGCAACTTTTTGAGATTCTAGTTTATCGAGTTTCAACGGAGTCCAATAACATTTTTTGTAGATTCTTTCTACAGTTTCCATGTCAATATCTTTCATATCACCATTGTAACCATTCTGCCGAGCAACACCTATTGTTATTCCGTAGTTTGTTTTACCACCACTATCATAGGCATCATTGGTGTACCCACCTTCATGGTCTAGTGTTTCTCTTAATGCTATTTTAAAATTCATTTCCATCTTTATTCTTCCTTATAATTTAATTCTCCCACCACTAACGACAAGAAGAATTTTTTTCCCAACATCTAAAATCTTTGCTCTCTTTTTGGGATCACTTAATGCTTGTTTGACTTTAATCTTTAATATTTTAATTCTTCGTTTTCGGTCTTTCTTACGTTCTTCCTTACTCAATTTTCGTCTTGCTTTCCTTTCTTCTCTACGTTTATCACGTTCAGATTTCTTTTCTTCCTCTATACTGTCTAGCAAGGTATCTAATTGTTCATCAGATAAGTTTTCTAGTTCTTCTGACTTTATTTCATCTGCCATAGTTATATCCTATTATTATTTATAGTTCCTCTATTGCTTTTAGTTTTTCTCTAATATATTTCTTGTGCATAAAACATTCTCTAACATTATAAGGGTGGGTGTCCAATCCATAAGATTCTTTTCTTCTGATATCATAGTAATGATTTTTGCTTTTTATATATTGTTTTGGTTTTGTTGCTATTCCACAACACCTACAACATTTATTTTTATAATACATCCAACTATTGAAAGGACATTTTTCATACGAACACAGAACCTGTTCATTGTGATAATGACTAGCTATTGTATGGTGTGGACGTTGTTTTGGTATCATAGTTCCTCGATTGCTTCAAAGACTTTTCTCTTTTTTTCTTTGTTTAGTATATCCATCATGACGTCAAAGCAAGTTCCATATCCAACATTCTTTTGGTATTTTTTCCTAATGGGTTCAAAAGGGCACTTGCCACAAGCTGCCAAGCAAGTTGCGTGGATGTGTTGTTTAGTTATTTTGACTTCTTTATCTGTGGGAAAATCCATAGGTATTATTATACCATGAAAAAGAAGTGAGATCAAATTTTATTATGGAATGACTAATGAACGAACAGTTCAGTTAGGTCTGAAAGAAATGGAGAGTACCGTCATCCCTAGATGCGTGAAAATTTATTGTGACTTAAAGTGAACCTAAATCTTTCTTCTTTATTTACCACCCACTTTCGGGGGTAAAATCCTTAATCATTTTCATCGCACCCCACAACTTATCATTATAATCTTTTATATTTTTGATAACTTGTTTACTTTCATTACCTTTTTCATCTTCATATAAATCAAGAAAGTCTTGACCGACTTCATATAATTGTTTCAAAAGAGGTATTACCTTTTTTTCAATCTTATCCATTTTTGTGAAAAGTTTATCTGCTTTCTTATCATCATATTCTTCTCTGCAAAAAATCATCAAATAGTTTTGTTGGCATATTTTAATCCTTATATGTATATGTTATTTTAATGTTCAAATTTTTATCTGAATCTACACTTACTGTTGCAACATCTAGATGTTTAAGACTTTTTATGAGTTTCTTTTCAACATCTGTTAATTCACTTTTATCATTATTGGAAGGGACAGTTACTTCTTTTTCGTCTTTACTAACTACCATTCTTTTTAAGTCCTTCCATCTAGTATCTTTTAACCAACGTTTCTGTATTCCACTAAAATAATTTCTAATATCTATTTCAGAAAAACTTTTCTTCCCTTCATTCAAATATTCTTTAAATTTCATTTTTTAACACCACCAATAGGAACTGATACTGTTTTTGGAATTTTTCCATCCAATCTTTGAAGTTTAATCATTGTTTTTCCAATATTAATAATTTTTCCTTTAAATTTAGTTGGGTAATAATCAGAACCATAATAATCATCACCGTCATTCATAGATTTTTTTACATCTTCTAAGTTTGTGGGATCAAATATTACTTTATCACCAACTTTAAGTTTTTTACCTTCTGATAGATAATCTTTAAATTTCATGTGTAAATCCTATGCTGATTTTATTTTACTTCTTCTGCTTTGTCATAACCTGTAATAGTAACGTTTGCCTTTTTCTTTCTTTTTTGTAAATTTTTAAAAGCGTCTTTTTCGTTTTTCCCTGACTCTATTTCTGTGTATTCTTTTCCATCATCATAATCTTTGCCGAGATAAAATTTGAATTTTTTTTCTGCTAAGTATTCTTTAAATTTCATGTGTAAATCCTATTGTATTATATATTTATTTATACAATCTTTTTTCTAAATTATCCTTCCATGGAATTAATTGTAGGTTGGTAGGACTTGCGATTTCTCTTTGGTTCTATGCCTTGCTCGAACCCTTCCTTGATACTGATGATGTGATCAACCTGTAGAGCATCGGGTGTACCGCAACGTCCACAACAGTTTGAGTTCCTGTGCGGAAAACTTTTGTCTGTTTAGTTCGGTTAGTCAGTTTGCGTACTTCAAGATGATATTTTTTCCAATCTGACCATTTTGTCCTTCGGGATGAACCGACCGTCTTTTACACCCTGTTCAAATTGCATGATCTTTGCCACATTTAGGGCAACCTTGTTTTATCCTTACATGACTATTCATTCTTTGTCGAAACCAATGATCGTGTTTCTTGCAATAGATATCAATTCTGAATTCTCTCATACTACATACCCTGTTTTGGATCTGTTCGTATGCTTTGGTGTAGTCATAGTCTGTTTCTTTAGCACGTTCTTGTAATTTTTTAATCAGTTTATCTGTATTCTTATAAGTACCACCATTTGACTTGCCTGTACGATCTCTTGATTGCTTTATCGTGGCACACTTTCTTGAACAGGTTTTTTCATAACCTCTAACAAATGTGATAAAATTCGTTGGTTCTCCACATATGGGACACGTTCCTTCTTTTGGATCTTTTTTTAAATACTTATCATAATATTCTTGTGGGGTTATTTTGTGATCGGATGATCTATAAACATGTACACCCAACCTTTTGAACTTCTTTATTACATATTTTACATTTCATAATTATATTATATAATGAAATGGAAATCAAATCAAATTTAACTATAACTAAAAAGGGGACATCCGAAGATGCCCCTAATTCTGTTACAATTGTTTTAGAACAGTTCAGTGAATGTTACTAAAATAATTGTGTGAAGGTTAACTTGCGATAATAACGATCAGGTTCAAATGGACTAGTGTCAATAGCACTTCTTTCCATGAAGATGATGTTAGGATTCGCAGATTCTTGATCTACAGTTTGTTTCATGCTGATAGGAATATATGGGCAATATACAACACCTGTGTCGTATGAACTTGCACCTTTATATCCAACAATTGCATTAACTGTGCTTGCAAAAATATCTCGGTAAACACTAAAACGTCCACCAACAGTACCCACAAGTGAGTTACCTGTTTGGTTTACAGGACCAGAAGTGTCAGCATCACCCGCCATAGGAGCAACAGCATAACCTGGCATATTTTCAATCATAGTTACAACATCGGGATGTGCAAGGATGAAGTTACCTGGACCACGGAAAGTAGTCTTAGCAATATCATTTGACTTGCGTACAATTTCGATGTATGCGTTACGGAAATCTTCAAGTTCCCAACGACCGTTACCTGTTTTACCACTACCACTTACAGCGTAAGTAGTTGAGTAAGCAGAAGTAACAGATGAATCGATAGCATCGATAATCTGTCGGTCAATTGCTTGAGTAAGTTCGTAAGTAAGAATGTCGATAAGTTCTGATGCCATGTCTTTACCATGAACTGCTTTCAAGTCTTGTGCAGCCTCAATAGTATAACGTGCTTTCAGTTTACGAGTTCTTGCTTCAATAGATTTTTTCTCGATTGTCAAACCAAGTTCTTCTATATCGTTACCAAGAAGTTCACCATCAGCAGTTGCCAAACCTTCGGGTGCTCCTGCATATCCTTTAAGGATAAACTTATAACCTGCTTCGTTGTCCCAATAATCTGTGATGTTAGCACCTGTGGCATTAACAAAGTTAAGTTTATTAGTTGCGAGAGCGGCAGTACTATGCTTAACAAGTACTTTACTGTCTTCTGAATAAACTACCAACGCACCAGAGTCATAAGCAAGAAGTTCACCAAGAGGGGATGCGTATGCAGATGCGTTAGGGCCTACATGTTCTCCACTATTGTCGATGTTACTAAGTGCTTCTGCTTCAGTACTGAACTGATAGATAGCAGAGTTTGAAGGATCTTTTTGGAAGTCAAGTGATGCAGTTGATGCACTATTGCCACCAATAGGTGTTTGCTGACCTGTAGTAGTTCCCGAAGCGGCAAGAGCAACTGCGGAGTTACCTTGATAAGCATACCTAAGAGCAAACATATAACCTGTTAGCCCGTTCATAGGTTGTACACCTACGAGTTCTTTACCGATCAATTGGGGAAATGCTCTCCTGTAAACAGGTACGAGGATCTGACCAATCTTTGCCATATCTCCAGAAAACGTTGCTTCCTGTAAATATTTTGTTTGGTTATCAACGAGTTTTTCAAAAAGTGCCTTATCACGTTCTGCAATAGGTTTTGCTTTTTTGCTGTTAGTAACCTTTTCATACTTCGACTTGAAGTTCTTTATCTCTTTGCATAATTTAATTCTCCTATAAATTTTAAATTAAAAAGTTATATAAACTAAAAGTAATTACATACGTTCTAATGATACTGTATGTTCTACTTGTGTGCAAATGAATTCTAAACGATATTCATTTACTGTATATTTATTTATACAAAAAGACTTGTAAAATAGAAAAAATAAAAAAAAAAGGACACCCGAAGGTGTCCTTTATATTGGAGGATTTTAACTCTAGTTTATCGATCTACAGATATTCACTATCAGTAATCCCATCCCATGCTGAACTGTATTCACGTTCAGAAAGGATTTTAGAAGTATCGAATTCATCATCCTCTGTTTCTTCCTTCACAGAACCATCACTATTTACGTTTTCTCATCATCATCATCATCATCAAAACTTGAAATACTTTCTTTAAGAGTTTCCAATTTATTTTTGAAGGTATCGATATCATCAATCTCATAATCTTCAGCAAGTTCTTTAAGTTTTTCAACTTGAGTTTCAGAGAGTCCATCAGCAACTTCATTGAATACTGAAACTGCTTCTTTACCTTTGATTTTTTTCTTGAGTTCAATATTTTCTTTAATTGCTCTGTCTGCTTCTTCTTTAAGTTCTTCGTTCTCTTTTATGAGATCATCAGACTCTTCAATTTTATTTTCAGAAATTTGATTCTTAGCAAGAAATTCTTTTGCTGACTTAACCATTTTTTCATAAAGTTGTGCTTTGATACCATTATCAATAGCAAGTTTATTTTCTTCAACGTAAGATTCGGCAACATAATCAAAGTAAGAGTCGATTTGATCGATGATGTGTTCATCAATGTATTCAACTGCTTTTTCTTCAAGTTTGCCCATTTCTTGTTCTTTGTATTCCTCAAAGTGTTCTTCGAGTTCACCAACTTTTGCTTTTACTGCTTCAGTGATTTTTGCTTCAACAAGAACTGTTATTTTTTCTTTAACATCTTCAGTTAAAACTTCACTTTTAACATTTTCAAAAATCTTATCTAATTCCATAATTTTTCTCCTATATAATTTAATAGCAAATCTGTATAATTATTTATACTTTTTGCAAATTAAAACTGTTTTATTTTTTCTTCTTTACAGATGAAGATCCTTTGCGTTTGTTTTTTTGCCTTGTCAACTTAGCACTTCTCATACGTTTAACAGCAGTACGTTTGTTGCTTTTGATCCTTTCCCTGTAACTTTTGGTTGCTCCTGCAACATCTTTAACATATACCCACTTGTTCTTTTCCGCATCCCATTCTATAGTGAAGAAAGTTGATGGGCCTTTCTGTCCTTTCTTCAAGTCTCTCGTAATTTTTTTAACTAACCAAAGATTTCCTTTAGGGTCTGTCTTCTTAGAATATCCTGTGGGCACTTTAACCTTCAGTTCGTTTCTATGATCTCTATAGAGATTCTTTTTGCGTACTCTGATTAAATTTTTCTTAGGAACAGGTTTTGAATTCCCATCCGTTGATTTTTCTTCATTTTCTTCATAAAGAAAAAGTGCTTCACTGAAATTCATTTCAGTTCCTAGAAGTCTTCCGACTTTCAATCCTGACATAAATCCATCAACTTTCTTCATGAAGTTGTTAGATGCATCCGTTTCAAACATAGCAATACCTTTAAGTAATGCAACTGCTTTTGCTTGGGTTTCATTATCTTTTGACCACTTCATGTTGATAAGATCACCAATTGCTTTTTTTGTCTTGTCTTCTGCTGATTCAACAATTTTTTTCTTGATAGCATCGGGAGGAACTTCATCAGCATCAACTTGTCCTTTTTCAATTTTCACTTTAGCACGATCAAATGGTTTCCCATCTTCTTTCATCTTTTTCTCTATGTCTTTAAGAAATTCTGCCAACTCGTCTGCGGAATCAAACTTAACACGATCTTTAACATCAGATTTTTCAGAAGGAACAAAGTCTTGTCCTTTTGATGTGTTAGTAAAATAAGATCCACCCGAACCCTTTACCTTATCAACTGTAAGATAAAATGCTGGAGCAACTTCCATTCCTGCCTTCTTCTAAATATTCTTTGATGCTATCACCTAAGAAATCGTTTAACGATTCCCATTATTTTTCTCCTTTATCTGTAGGTATATTCGGATTTAAGTGTTTCAACTTTCCCGATTGTTTAACAGTTAGATAACCATTTTCTTCTGCAAATTTTTTGATTCCTTTGCAGAATTCTTTTTTCTTTTTATCATCAATCAGATTCAGCAACTTTTTCTATACTTGCAAACACTTCCTTCTTTGTACCTTCATTAACATCGTGTTGTGGTTTAAACTTGTAACCAGTTCTTGACAAATCGATTTCATTAAGGAAATTATCATAGAGTTTAACTATACCTTCTTCAAGTTCTTCTTTTTTCAAAGAATGAATTGCAGATTTATATTCTAATATAGTAGATTCTTGAATAACACCGTCTGTTAATTCATAGTGCTTGCCTTCGAGAACAGAGTCTACCCATGCTTCGGGGGCAGATGGATCACCAACAACATCGTTAGTCAACCATCGATAACCCTCTTTTACATAAGTTGCTCAAGAACCTCTCATGAAGTTCTCCCAAACCACGAGTAGATGTACCAAGTCGCAGACCTTCTTTTGCAAGTGCCATACAGGTTACACCGTTTGTAGTTGTAGATAAAACTTTTGCTTCACCAATAAAATTGTTTCCATCTTGTTTCATCGATTTAATTAATATCACCGCATTTTTAAGTTCGGGTTGTGGTTCTTTTGGATGATCAAGTTCTCCAGGAATTCCACCATTAGCACTAATGGTTTTAATCATGTTGTAACATTCTGATTCCAAAACACCCAAAGGATAAATCCTTCCGTTCTTATTTTTAACTTCTGCTTGTGCGAAAATTCCACGTAATACTAAACTTTTCTCACCTTCCTTAGACTCAAGTACTTTTTGTTCAAGTACAAAGTCATTATCGGTTGGCATATAAAACTCTCTTAAAAGTTCGACCATTTTAAACTCCTATTTTCTTGTATTCATAAAACGTAATTCCGTTTTTGTGTCTATATTTATTTATACATTTTTCATCTATTAATGTTGCTTTGACGAAGATTTTGTATTTGCTTCTTATACCCCGTCTTAATTCTGATAATGCTCCAATATGGTGTTTGTTTGCAATTGCCCATTCATTTATACCTCTTGTAAATATAATTCCATTTCCATAAACATCTTCTAGATACCATTTTTTTAAACAATTATTATTTAATTTTCTACTATTTATTCTTTTTTCGATATTTTTTCTCTTTTGTTTTCTTCCCGTAAAAAATTTACTGATTTGATTTTTTTGTTTTTCAGAAATAATTCTACCCTTTGCTTTTTTCAACATTTTCTTTTTTGTCTCTTCAGAATGTTTTCTCCCTAGCATTGGAGGTTTTATAACATCTTTAACGATATTATATCCTATGTCTCTATTACAAACATCTAATTTATTAATATAATATTGTTCTCTTTTTAGTAAATTTTTAGTTGTTTCTAAAATCTCAACTTTAAAATTTACTCTACTATATTTATTCCAAGATCTTTGTAAATGTTTGTTAGAGTGTGTATTCTTTTTTAATTTAACAATATGATTATAAATTCTTTTTTTAATTTTTATAGATGAACCTATATACATTTTATTATTTACTGTATTTGTTATTTTATAAATTCCTTCAACATTTTTCAAATGTTTTGTTTCCATCGTATCTCCTCAATAGAAAAATAATATAGGAAGTAATCTTTACTCATTGAGGTTTCAAGAAAAGGTGTCAACTCCTCTGTCCTTCCTACATTAAATCTTAAATACTAATTCGTCTTCATCATCGTCGTCTTCATCATCATCATCGTCGTCTTTTTCTTTTTTCTTTTTATCTTTCTTCTCTTCTTTTTCTTCTTCGTCTTTTTCACAATCCCCATCTTCTTCTAGGGTTTCTTCTTCATCGAGGACTTCGTCTTCTTTTATAACGTCTTTTTCAATTAAATAATCACTAAATTTCATTTTTTTTAACTCCTAATTATATTTTTGGGATTTGTCCCTTTTTTCTTCCTACTTCCATCCATTTCTGCCCCTTCTTACTTTTAAGAAAGGCATGTAATCCTTGTTTGGGCCCCTCTCCATGGTTAATATCACTCTCTTGAAAATTTCTTCCCCAAAGAGTACCTCCCCAACCACCACCTGGATGATACCAAATCTTCCCAACTTCTTTTTTTGATTTATCAAATATTTTCCATTCTTTACTTTCTAAATCATCTAAATCAAAATTTCTCATTTCTTTTTTATCAAACTTTACCATTAATCCTTTTGCTTCGGGGGGAGAGGTTGGGAGTTTGCTTCAAGTAAATAATCTTTGAATTTCATTTCTTTTTACTCTTTTTACTATCTTCGTATCCTTTTCTCAAGGATTCACCTTCTTCACTGTTCTTATCTTTATATTGACTACAAAGCATGGCAACAGGATTTTCAACTCCAGGATATCCACCTTTGCCTTTTGATGCAACAAGTCCTTTAATGTATTCGAACACATCATCGGGAACCATATTATCATTTTTATCTTCTGCTTCTGTAATGCCTAAGTTGGTGTCTTGAATTATGTCATTTTTTCGATCAATAATTTTTTGACTAATCTTTTCTTTTACTATTTCACGAAAATCTCTTGCAAAAGAAGTAGGATCATCGTTAATGACATGTTTAATCATACCGTGTATCTTAGGTTTTTGTTTTCCTTTTAAATCCATAATTTTTCTCCTATTTATGTTTTATAAATCTGTACATTATTATTTATACTAGTAAGCAGTATAAATCCTTTTTAAATTCTTCTTCAGTTCTCATTCTTTTGGAGGAATTTAAACTTCTTTTTGTTATTCCTAAATTATTTATACTTCCTATGATTTTAGGATCTATATCGTTTACGAATCCATAATAAATAGATTTTTTATGATCTATAGTTGGGTAGTTTTTATTATTATAATGTAAACTCATATTCTCTTTGATGTATTCATTATCATAGTAATCATATCCACTCCATTTATTAAATAATTCTTTTTTGCATGATCTAGTATATGACCAAACTTTTCTGTTATAAATATCGTACCTTTCTACAAACTCTAATGGGGTACAATACCCATGTTCAATTAATGATCTTATATACTCCTTTGAACGTGCATAATGTTTTACTCCATATTTTTGTAAATTTGTTTGTTTTGCTTTTTCATAATTGACATAATATTTTCCATATTTTTTTAACATGGTATCTTTTGCCTTTTTTCTGTTGGTATAGTGTTTTACTCCATATTTTTTTAACATTGTATTTTTACATTTTTTTCTGTTGTTAAAATTGGCATCTCCATATTTTTTTAGACAGGTTTCTTTTGCCCCCTTCCTGTTGTTAAAATTAGCATCTCCATATTTTTTTAGACAAGTTTCTTTTGTTTGAACCCTTGTAAAAACGGAAGTACACTTTAAAGAACAATATTTTCTATATCCTTCTGATATATTTTTAAATTTAGTTTTTCTTAAACACTTACATATATCTTCGTTGTCTTTTTTTAAGTATATGTCATAATATTGTTTTGTTGGTATTTTATGAAGTTTTGATATGTGACTACGTAACCCAACGTAACCGTTACATTTTTTTCCACAAATTTTACAATTGATTTTTTCTTCCATGGATGACTCCTAGTAAGTCGGCAAACTTACATTATTATTTATACAGGACAGGGAAGAAAACGGAGTCTGAGACAATTTTCTTCCTTTTCGGATTGCCGTCCTATTCCTGTACATATCTATTTATCAATAAGACTCCTCATCATCAGGATATAATGTGCGTTCTTCTTCTAGTTTTTTGTAATGCTCTTTGATTTCTTCATCTGATCTGTCAAATATCAACTTGTGGATATCACGTTTAGTGACCCATTTTCCTACTGCTTCTTCTGCGGTACTAAGTATATTAAGTTTTTGCTCCAACAGGGAAAGTCTTTTTGCCTGTACGAATTGAGTATCTGATTTATAATTAAAACAAATCTTTCTTTTTATCTCCGACCATTCGTGTTTTGCAATAACATTCTTTCTAACAAGTTGAACATGTAGTAATTTAAAGAAAAGAGTGTTAAACTTTCCACGCAATCTATCAATATATTTTGAGAATTTTAATTCCTCTCTAGTAATTTCATTTGCGGTCTGTGCTATTACAGAAGTATTTTGTGCATTATCTTTATCTATTCTACCCTGTGGAACATTCAATGCCCTATATGCTTTCGTTTTAAAATATTCCAAATCATCTATAGTTCCAAGATCTCCACCACCTGGAATTGTTTCAATTTGTGTACCTTTATCATTTCTTCTAAGAAGGAAAAAATCTTCTAGGATAGATGGGTGTTTGTTCTTGCTTACCAACGTACCTTTGGAATCATCATACACTTTCTTTTGAGTATATGTATTCATAACCTGTCGCAAATATTCTTCTGCTTTTTTAGGAGGAAGGTTGCCTGGATCTATATAGAAAACTCTACGTTCAGGAGCACGAACCAATCTGTAAATAAGAAAGTGATCTTCCAAAGTATCAAGTCTGTTTATATCACGCATAGCATAATGAAGGTATGAAATAGGAAATCTCATTTCTCTGTCATAAACTCCCGATGGAACCATTACTAGCAGTTCATCTGGTATTATTACCGCAACTTCTTTTACTTCATTATAAGTATCAGAAGTCGTTCGGGATTTAATATCACTATTATCATATACCCAAAATTTCTTTCTGCTCTTTGTATCCTCATGTCTTTTAAGGAATAGTGGTGACATAAGTTTTATTTTTTTAATACCATCTTGTATCTTTTTTTCATCATATATGATTTGTACTATAAGTCTACCATCAACGAACCATCTACGAAAATATTCATCACCCATATCATCAAAATCAAGCAAGTCCATTATATACTTAAATTCGTTTACTATTTTTTCCCTTACGTTTTCCTTTAACTTATCCTGTGGATCATTAAAAGAAATGTCTACAGGGTCTTGAAAATGATCTTCTTTGTATATCGCTTGATTTATAATTTCCCATATTGCTTCATTAACAAATCCTAGTTCAGATATCTTTCTGTACTGCATGATCATGTCATTGACATTGTAACCATCCATATTATTGATCTGCAATAAACTAGAGTATCCCGAACCCGAAACAACATCAACATCAAGTTTATCAATAGCATCGACCGCAACCTCAGTAGAGTTTTTTACACTATTATCTTTTTCTTCTTTACCAAATGGTTGTTCTAATTTTTTGACTATATCGGGTTTTAAATAATAATTTAAAGATTCTTTTAATGATCCTAGTAAACTTCTTTTTTCATCTGCCATTATAATATTCCTATAGTATTATTTATCTTTTTTACTGAGTGTGTTTTTTAATATATACTCTCACTTGATGTTCTGTGGCATCAACCCAATCTGCCGATGTGTAGTACATACTGTTTTCCATATCAGTATTTTTAATTCTTATTGCTTGAAGACCACGCAACTTCCTAACGTTCGTCCACAAGTATCGTTTAACCGCAACTCTTATATGTCTTTTAACCGATCCCAAACTACTTTGTATCATATTCCAACTAATCGGTATAAGTCTTTCATTGGCAAAAAATCTAGCACCATATGTTTTTATAAAGTGAGTAAGAATCAATGCTCTATACTTTGGTAATATGTAATGGAAGTTTACCGCAGTAAACCCCTTTCGATCAACTTCAAACACAAACACTAATGGGTATGCATCATAGAATTTTAATTTTCCTTGTTCATATAACTTGCTATCGTATCTAAACATATAGAAGTAACCTGGATATTTTATAAGAAAATCTAATGGGTTGGAGTCAGGAGTTGCTTCTGGATTTTTTAATGTATCAACTTTATCCATTAACCATATGTATGCTTTCTTTTGGTTACGTTCAAAGGATTCATTTATTTCTTCTACAGCAACCTTGATCCTTTTTATTGCTCTACCTATAAAATCGTTTAAGTTTCCTGCCATGTTATAGTCCTAAACTACTCCACAATTTTGTTGCTGATATTCCTAAGAAATTTGAACTCAGGAACTGTAATTGCTTTTTCCATTTCTGTATTTTCTAATCCTATGGTCTTTCTCATTCTTGCTCTGATATATAACTTAACCATAAATGTTGCGTATCTTATTTCGGGACTAATCTTATTCCACGTCACTCCTGGCAATCTCTTATCCTTATCCCATTGTTTTTTATACAACTTCTTTAACTTATTTATTACTCTTGTTCTTCTTTTTATCGGTATATAATGAAAATTTAATCCTAACACATGAGTTTCACTTTTTCCTAAACATAAAATCAAAGGGGATTGGTCATAGTATGGTATAAGATCATTTTCATATAATTTACTATCATACTCAAAAGAATAGAACTGTCCATCCCTAATGTTATTTCCTTTCTTCCTGTTTGGTTTCTTTTTGAACTTATCCTTAAACCATTGTATTAAAGATTTTTCTTCTAGTCTTTTCATATATTATACAAACACACACCATTGTCCGTATGTATATATCCAATGCACATACGCAAGAGTACCGATTCCAATTATAATTGTGTTCATGTTTCCTTCCTATTTTCCAAAAACAAGATCCCTCTCCGTGATAACTTGAAATGACCAACCACGTTTTCTACAATATTCTCTAGCATACTTCCACTTTGCTTGGTTGGTAGTCCAGGTTTTTACTGTATAGTACTTTGTTTTTTCGCTCATACCTTCTGTTAGATATGGTTTATCTTGTGCTTCATGAAACGGTTTTATTTCTACTAATGCTTCTTTGACTTTTCCTTTCGGGTTAATATATTTCATATATACATCGGGGAAATATCTGTGATTTCTATTGTCAACAGGAGATTTATAAACTACACAAATCTCCTCACTTGACCATGAGATAATGTTTTCCGATCTATCTAGGTACTTAACAAACGAAATTTCATACGAGGAACGAATATCAATTCTTTCACGATTTTTTCCACAGTATTTTTCTGGATGTTGTAACATACTAGCAGATATAGTTCGTTGATTGTATTTGCTTTTCTGTTGATGTAATCCCTTTACCATTAGTATAACCTCTAATGTTATTTATAGTATATGGAATTTGGGAACAAAAAAGGGGACGTTGCCGTCCCCTCTCTTACGTTTATAATAAACTTAATTTAACTATTCCATATCATCGAAATAATCATCAGTATCATCTTAAACCTTTTCATCGGAGTCTTCCGTTTCAACAGGTGTTTCAACGGTTTCTTCTTCGGGTTCAGTTTCTTCTTCGGTTTCATCGAGATCGTCTACAGTTTGTGCAACCGTAGTTTTTCCTGTTACAATACCAATCCTCTTTTCAAGATATTCTTTTTGCTTGAAAAGTTTTTTGTTTGTAGGATCAACATACTGATTTATATCATAAAGTGTTTCAAAGATTTTCTCGAATTCTTCATCCGATACTTCTAAGGCACTCTTAGACATAAATGCACATTCATCATAGTTAGGATATGAATTGCCATTCTTATCCTTAACGGTCTTAATTTTCAGTTTAAAATTAGCACCACCCTCAAGAGGATCAAAGGCATCAAGAGTTTCTTCACCCTCGAAGTCTGATTGTCCTGCTGACATGATTTTTTCATAAACTTTTTTACCAAACCTAAAAGGGAATACCTTTCCAACTGCTTCGGGATTAGCATCATCTTTGACTACATAAATGTTAGCAAAGAAATATGTTTTTCGTGACCGACCTTGTTTTCGTACAATCTTATCTCCAAGACCTGCATCCCAAAGTTCATTGTTTACACTACAACATGGACAACTTTCTCCTTTAAAGGTAGTGGGACAATTTTCAATATACCATTGACCTTTGTTTTGGAATGAGTGTTCATATCTCATAACCATAGGGGAATCATCGGGGTTTTTGTTTGGTAGAAATCGGATGATAGCAAATGCGTTACCAACTTTATCACGAGTGTATTGCCATGTGTCAGCAGTACCATCAGAAAAGTCTTTATTCTTTCCTGTTTTCTCTTTGATTTTCTCGATTGTGCTTGCTACGTTCCTTCTAGATTGTTTATACTTCTCAAATGCACTTTGTGCCATAATTTTCTCCTGTTTTGTCACTATTCAAAGTGATCAACATTTTTATTTTTTGTCACAACGTTTACCGTTGCAATCTCATATATTATATAATGATATACATTATAAATCAAATTTATTTATACTTAATTTTTCTCTCCAAATAGTTCTTCGGGATTATTATGTTCTTCCTTTTCTTCAAACAATTCACATTGGAATCCATGCCTACGGATCTCCCTGACCATTATCTTTAAGAAGTCACTATACTGTTCGGTCTTTTTGAATAACACAATAACCACCATCTCCAATGAGATTGATTATTTCTTCTATTTGTTCATCAGTATAATTCAAACCTTTTAACATATACTTTGCTTCGTCTGCACTATGATTTTTATCATCGTACAGTATCAGATTCCATCCCTTGTCATATCCATAGTATGGTATAACCTTATCACTAATCATTTTTTCCACATTCATTACCTATATTATATAATGAATTAGATAGCAAATCAAGTTATGCTACTTCATCATTATCTTCATCATAGAGATCAAACGTATCGAAAACAAAAGACATTGTTATAGTTTTCTTCCGTTCCCTGCGTTGTTATCTCACCACCGTCTATACTTTCTATTTGCAATCCTCTCAAAGAGAATTTTATTTTTTGTGTTCTTAAACTATTATCGAAAACAAGAATAGTTCCGTTAGTTTTATAAGAGGGTCTAGTAATAAACCTTGCCCTACCACCATCGGATGTACTTGTATCGACTTTTCCTAGCAACCATCTGTATGCTTCTTTATATACAGTATAGTCTTCATCTACAAAGCAAGTAATGCTTATGTTTCCATAAGTTATTTTTGTACCTTCCAACTTTACTGTAGTGTGCATAGTTTCCAATTCATCTTGACCTATGTTTATATCGGGAATTGAAAATGTTTTGATCCACCAAAGTATCTCTGGTTTATCTTCTAACAATAACAATGCACGACTATTATAGGCATTGGATAAATTGGTTGTTGCTGTTTTCTTTGGCATTTACTTACTTCTTTTCGACTTTAAAATTTAATAGAGAAAGAGAAATATCTTTATTTGACTTGTCCCATTCAAAATTAACTAGGGTAACCTTTCCAAACCTAACTTCAACGACCACTTTGTCGTCTTGTTTGGCATTGGATTTCCAACCGTTTACAAACTTCCATGTTTTTTTCAGAGTCTTCTTAAATTGTTTAACGGTCATAGTCTTTTTTGTTTTTTTCTTTTTTGCCATGTTACGCCTCCAAAGTTTTCTTAAACTTATTAAGTTTTTTAACAGTATTTGCTTTTACTACATGTTCTTCTAGTTCGGTAGTATATTTTTCTGATGATCTAAATTCTTTTTTTTCTTTTTTAAGTTGCCGTTTCATCGCAACGTAGTCTTTGTGTAATGTTTTTACTTTTGCCTTTCTTACCTTTGCTTTTTTATTTGCCATAATAAACTCCTATTGTTATTTATCTTTTGTAGATTTATCTCCAAAAAATGTTTCTAATAGATCAATCATTTGGTTCTTTACATCAATTTCTGAATCTTTTAATTCAGAATCATGTGATGTTCCATATAATAACCATATAGTATCGAAATCATTTTTTAATGCATGTAAGTATGCCCTACTGTTTCTAGATTTGTCCTGTTCATTTATTATAGAACGTTCCAATTTATCTCCTAGTATGATTTATAGTTGAAATTTACTTTTGAATTCATATTTACATTTATCTTTATGGGGTACTACAAATATTTTTTGCTTTCCTTTATTTTTTAATATGTATTCAAAATCTATTGGTTCTATAAGATTCCAATTGCTTAATAAGTATATAATAGTATTCCTTCTTTCAAAATCCTCTTCACTCATGTGTATTTTTTTCTCGTCTACTTCACCGTTACATTTAAAATCCATCATAGAAAACAATTCCATGAAGTGAACAATATAATACTTTCCTTTATCATGGAATATGTGACAAGTTTGGTGTAAAGTATTTTCATTAGATAAGATTCCCATTCTAGAAACAGTTTCAACAACAACTAGGAAGTCAGATTTTAATTTGACTTCGGGGTAGTATCGGATATCCATTTATACCCCTGTACCCATGCCCATAGCATTTGCTTTTTTCTCGTTTTCTCTCCTAAGAATGGTTGACCAAATCTTCTCAAAATCCTCTTCTCCCATGTTGTTTGTAAAAACTATCTCTGTCATTTTTTTACTTTTATCTATTTTTTTAACTTGGTCTTTAATAAGAACTTTTAGTCTATCACCAATTGATTTAGCATGGTCTATAATTCTTTTCTCAATTTCACCATCAATTATAAGAATATTTTTTCCATCATCAAGTTTGAAGTCAAAATTGGTGAAACCATATTCCTTAAATAATGAAACTATCATACGAACTTTATCCGCAAAGGGTAACATAGTAGGATCAGAATCCTCTGGCGATTCGGGTTTCTTTTCACCTGTCATTGGATCAACAGGTGCGGTGTCGGCAACAGGTTTTCCTGTTTTAGGATCAACAGAAACAAAACTACCTTGAGCATCTTTTTGCAAAGGTACTCCTGTTCTAGGATCAATAATTTCACCTGTGATGGGGTCTGCCTGTATAGTTACCTTTATGGTTTTATCTGGATCTTCGGGGTTTGCTATTTCAACTTCATCTCCCTCTTTAACTTTTGCACCACCTTCTTCTCCCATATCCATATCACCTAGAAGGTCTTCTCCACCTGGAACTTCTTCTTCTCCCGATGCAGTATCTTCGGTAGGAACTTTGTCGGCAGTATCTTTATTATCTATTATAGAGTCCGTATCAAAATCATCCGATGCTTTCTCTCCCGAATCAGCATCAACAGGTTCTACTTCTTTTCCCGCACCAACTTTCTTTGCAAGGTCTTTTGATTTTTTATCTTCTTTTTCTAATTCATCCATCAAGTTAGGGGGATCTTTTAATTTTTTAGATAGTTCGTTTGATCGTTTGAATTCCTTTTCCAATTCCTTCATAGGATCAGATTTTTCAGTTAGATATTCACCAAATAGATCAACAAAATCTTCACCTATTTGTTTCTTAACCCATTTCTTGGTCTGCCATATTTATTTTAGGATCTTTACTATTGTATGCAGTAGATAATGAAATTTCATTTCCTGTTTTAGGGTTCTTCATTATTTTTTTATTACCGTATGTTTTAAGAACTTTTTGAACTTTTTGATCTCTCCCTACTTTCTTTTTTTCAACTGCTTGTCCATCATCTTTAGGTTTTTCTTTTCCGTCAGAATCTGTTTTGGGTTTTTCTTTCTCCCCTTCTTCGGGAGTATCCTCTTTTTTAGGTTTCTTCTTTTGGTTTTTCTTTCTCTCCTTCTTCGGGAGTATCCTCTTTTTTAGGATCATCACCTTTTAATGCTTCTTTCGCACCTTCTGGATTATCATTTTCAAGTTCCTTTTCAGCAGTATCATTTTTCTTTTTCTTTTCTTTTATAATTTTACTTAAAAGTTCATTTGCTTTGGAATCTCCTTCCTTTGCTTTGATTTCATTGTATTTCTTTTTAAATAATTCCATCCCCCCTGCGGCTAACGCACCAAACAACCTATCATATAAGTCACCACTCTTTAATGCTTCTCCTGCTTTACCAAGAACATCTGATTCTTTTGCTTTCTTTTCATGTTCTCCTTTTTTTATTTTTTCTTGTTTTGCCTGTAATTTTGTTAATCTATCTTGAAGTTTCTTTTTTTCTTTGGGGTCAGATGTTTTTTGAAGTTCTGATTGTACATCAGTTATTGCTAAACCGACATCTTCTGAACTTTTAATACCACTATCTTCTTCTCGTTCTGATTTCTTTTCGGATTGTAAATCTTTTTTTAATTGATTAAGAGTATCTTTTTCTTGTTTTATTTCAGTTTTCAATTGCTCTTTTTTTTCAGCATCTGATTCGTTTTTAAGTGTTTTTTCTAGTTTAGCAATACTTGCTATTTGATCTTTGATGTCGGAGTTGATATCCTCAACTGCACCTTCTTCGATACTAAATAAGTTTTGGAATTCTTTCATATAATAATCCTGTATAACATTTATACAATTATTTATATGAAAATGGAAAGGGAAAGTAAATTATAACTAGACCAACCCACCGACATCAAAAGACTTTTCGATCTCTTTAATATCTGCTTTAGACAGGTTCTTTAAATATTCTTTTCCAACTCTCTTGGAGACCTTGAAGTATTTACATACTACATCAAGTTTTGCAATTTTACTTGCGTTGATATAACCTAACCATCTTTTCTTGTTAGGAATACCATACAGATAGAAGTAATATTGTTCTTTATCTGTGAAGTCACCCTTATTCATTTCATAAGCAAACGGTAAGGTGTCTTTGTGCATGGATAGATATCTGTTAATAATAAACGCACTATAACCATTTTGAAACTCGTACCAACGATCTTCTTTGGTTTCTGTTATGTTTTTTAATATTTCAAACAGTTTTGATTTCTTTTTCATGTTTCCATTCTATTTTGTATGTGTATGTGAAATAATCATCTTCCTTTCCATGAGTAGTTATATTATTTCCAACTTTACATTTTTCTATATCGTACCCCGATAAATTCATTATATATTCAAAGAACCTTAAACAGGTTGGAATCCACAACTGCATATATTTTGGTTGTGTTTCTTCTGTTAGTTCTTTAATATTTATTTTTGCTTTGAAGACAATCTCATAAATTCCATGGGATGCTACATCCTTTGCTCTTACCGAAAAATCTTCTAGGTTTCGTTTTACTTCTTCACATATAGAATTATGACTCTGTTCTATACACTCGGTAACATCTTTCTCTGTTTCTTCATCCAAATTTTTTACTGATTTCCAATATGAAAGGAAACTGTTAGGATCTTTTGAAAGGAATACTTGTCCTGTTATTGTTTCAAATCCTGCGAACATTGCAGAGATTGAATCTAACAACCTACTTGCACCTTTATCTGAAATATATTTTAATTCGTTTGCTCTAATCATCTTCATTTCTTGTTACACCTATCACATAGAGTTCTAATCCAACTGCCTGTTCTCCGTTTTCCCCTAGATCCACAACCCTCACAAGTTGTTGCCGATAGTTCTTCTGCGGTATTTATTTCATCGTATATTTCATCAGTACCATGATTAGTATATATCCTAAGAGTTCCGAACTTCTCTTTGACTTGTGTTGCTTCTATGTAATTCTCAATATGGGTATATAATTTTCCGTAGAAAATTGCGTTGAATTTATTATACAACCAAAAAGTAAATAATCTTCTTTTCGGTTTCTTAATTGTCAAAGTCATTCTATATTCCATTATTTTCAGATCTATCCAATCTATTATATTATTAATGACTTGTTGAACCTTGTTAGGTTTCTTTATATCAAGAGAGTTGTTGTGTGCTTCTACCTTTTCTGCGACCATACGAATGAGAGGTTCCCACCCATCTCCACAAGCAAACCCCCAACACATACAGGTCTTCCACATAGGTTGTCCTCTTTGGGAAAAAAATGTAGGGAAATCCCTCATTAATTGCTTGTCTAGTTCTTCATTCATACTGTATTATATAATGAAAGTGGATTCAGATCAACTATTTCTTTTTCTTTTCGTTATCTGTTCGGATAACAGCATTAACTGCTGACATTATTGCCTGTGCTATCTGTTCTTGACATTGTCGTGTGTACATCCTAGCACCTTCATACATCTTTGCATCAAGAACCAAATCGACTTTAATGATTGATTGTTGTGATTGACCGTCCATGTCTAGTTTTACTTTTTTGACTTTTGCTAATGGCATTATTTACTCCTGCAATATTAAATATTTTTTTATTCCTTCGGGGACTTTATATCCCTTCTTAAACCAAACTGCTCTTTGGGCATACCAATGACCTATCTTATTTTTATTCCTGTCCATTCTAACGTATATGGATATCGGAGTTCCCTTTTTAATAAAATAAAAATCTCCAATTAGATTCCACTTTTGTATTTGACCTATAGGGGCACACACTTTCATGTTAGGTATTCTAAACCACTCTCTATGTCTATAATGACTCTTTTATTCTTTATTATATTCCAATGATTAACATTCTTTTCCACTAAACGGACATTCATATCCACATTTTTAACACTAGCACCATTTGGATATTCGTTTTGTTGAAAGAAATTTGTTATCCTAGTTTGCCAAAAACTTTTAATACCTTTATTTAATGTAAGGTCTCTAAATTTCCCTGCAAGAAATAATGGAGCATGAGGATCAATTGTTATAATGGATATTGCATTAAAGTGTTTGATCATTTCCTTATAGTACTTATTACAAAATCTTATAGTGTTATATGCTCCCATTGATTTTCCTATAAGAAATAATTTGGGGTTTTTAATACTTTTATCAAAGATCCATTCCTTCATTTTCCTATAAGGAAAAAACATAGTTGATCTGACCTCTCTTTGCTTTGCTATATATTGCTGATGGTCTGCTAGTATAGGTTCAACGATTGCCGATAAAGTTTTTTCGTCCTTCTTACTGCTTGCGGAATAACCTTCGGTGTATTGTATGATAATATTCTTTCCCATGTTCCCTCACAATAGTTTAGCAATTAAATTTGCTATATCATCTGATATATCTGTTTGCTCCAAACCGCATATATAGTGCCCGAACACATGCTTTGCATAAAAGGTTGGTTGTACGTTTCCCGATGCTGGGATGTTCAATCTTATTTCATCGTACCCTGTAAAATCACATGGATCGGTTGGTAAGTGTTTTTTTATTTTAGGTACAGGAATTTTATAAAAATTACAATAACTTTCTATTCTTTCTTTTACTTCATTAAACTTTTCTTCTTGATTCATTAATAACTTCCTATTATTTCTTGATCTGCTTTTATTCTTGCTTCACACCATTTACAAATCAAGCAACCTTTACAATCGGGTCTGTATATGACCTTACATCCATATGCTATTTGCAATATTCTTAACTTAAAATTAATTAAGTTTGTAAAAATCTTCATTCGATATTATTTATCTCTCGGAGTAAAATACGTTTCTTCCTCATATCCCAATCGTATTTTGTTAAGCAGGGAAGTCGTTTGAAATATCCTTTGTCTGAGGACATAATAATTTCCTCATAAAGAAGGTAGTCTGGAAGGTGTCTTTCTTTAAGTTGTTTGTGCATCACATGCATATATGTTTCATACATAATGATATCTCGCAATTCATTCTCTAGTTTTTCTTCTTTATGTCCATAGTCATAGGGATCTAAACTAATTCTAGGAAGTCTTTTATCTTTATAATAAACATGTTGTTTCTTAATACCTTTTGAAACGACATCAACAAACGTTATATCCCTATCGTAGTTGATTCTCATTTCTTCTTCTCATACTTCTTTCTTCTGTCTTCTAAACATTTTTTCATCCACACTATCATTTCAGTTGACTCTTTAGGGTTTAGATCGGCACAAGCACCGTACCAACTAGGGACACCTTTTATTGACCACCAAACATTTTTGAAGTAAGTTTTTACACAATGCCATTTGTATGCAATTTTTTCTGATAAAGTATTTACTTTCCACCAACGTTTTTTCTCGTCCCCTGTAGGAAAACTAACAACTTTAAATTCCAAATAGAAAGTACAATCTTCTTCATCAAAACAGATTCTTGTTAGATGATCCACACTATGGCAATCACATTCTACATATTTATATTTCATTTTTTTCCCCTTAATTCTTTAACTCTGTCATATGCCACCGAGTATGATACCTTAAAATGCCTTGCTATTTCTGATATCTTTTTATTTTCGTCCAATAATTTTTTTAATTCTTTGATATTTAATTTAATTTTTTTGTGACTCTCTTTTCCCAACTTTGCCATACGCATTTTCATTCTAGTTTCTTTACTTTTTGGTTTTGAATTTGATTCCCTTAAATTATTTAACCACAATTCTTTGTTTTTATATTTTCTGTTTTTATTTGATTCTCTTATTTTTTCTATTGTTTCTTTGGAATGTTTTTTTCCACTCATAGACCACTTGCCTTTTTTCTTCATTGTTTCCATGACAGACTTCATTCTTTTTTCTATCCATTCCTTACTCTGTTTTTTTCCATTATTAGTATTTCCACCATCTCCACCAAGGGTCATGTTATATCCCTTGCCGTTTACATAAAAAGAATCTAAAGTTCTTATCCATTCTTTTTCTTTTTCGTTTATTTCTTCGTTTGTTTTTCCTTCATCTATTTTCTCAATAATAAAATTATCATACCCATGATGGTTTATAGAATCGTATAATCTTCTATTAATTTTTTTCTTTGCATTAAAAATGTGTTTATACATTCTTTCCTCTATTGTCTTCTTTGTTTTTCCAACATATACCTTACCGTTAATAATATTTGTTATTTTATAAATAATCATCATGGTCTCCTAGTATTATTTATACCAGAATGTGTTATTAATTATAAATTTTTATTATTTTTTCTATTTCTTTTTCTTTCCATTCCTTTTCTGGTTTGTATTCTATTTTACACAATTCTCTAGGGATTGGTATAAAACAATCTAACTCTAGTGCTTTTTTATTCATCTTTTTATCTTTATGGCAAACCATAACTCCACAATCAAGTAAAGGTCTACCAACAGACCTAAAGACATATCTAGGAAGAAAATAATATTTCTGAAACGTTAATTCTGATCCCCTTCCTATGGATTGATAAACAAACGTATTATTTATAATAAAAAACATAACTCCATGATCATCCAACAAATTATTATACAGGTGATGGTATATTTCTTCCGTTAGTGTAACTGGAACCCATGGGGGATTGCATACTATAACATCATACTTATTCCCACTTTCGGGATAATATGAAGTAATACTCTGTCCACTCTTTTTAATATCTTGCATTGTTAGTCGGGAGTCACCAATACTTTCCATAAGAGTATAACCCAGTACACCGTCATTAGCACACGCATCGAGTATTTTTGTCTTCTTTAAATTATTAGGAAGGTGTGGTTTAAGATAATTGACCATAAATTCTGAAACGGGTTTATTAAAAAAGATGTCGTTTTCTTGAATTGAATTTCGTTTGCCCTTTTGAGCAGTACCACCACCTCGTTGTCCCATTATTTTCTCCTACCACAAAACATTTTCATTTTTATTGAACCCATTGAGAGCATACTGTTTAAAATCTTTCCATGGATTCGTATTTTTAAATCGTGCCCAAGAAGGACGGTTTACCATACTCTTTAATTTTTTAATAAATTCATTTTTTTGTATAGATTCGTGATCATTAGATTCGTAGTTATAGTAAGGCATAATATACGGAGAGAATTTATATTTTTGATATACGATCTCGATTCTTTCCAACATGTCTTCTATAGAATCATTAAATCCACAAAGAACATAACAAGCAATTCTATGACTCGGTATTTTTGATTTTATAATTAAATCTGCACCCCTAATAAATTTTTCCTTTATTTTAATGTTGTCAAATGCTACATGTATTTGACGATCATATTTTACCTTCGATAGATTATGAAGGAATTCTTCATCAAAAAGTCTAATGTCTAACCCTTGATTAAAAGTAATAGTAAATTTCTTTTCTTTCTGCATTTTTATTATTCTTTTCAATAAATCATTTCTATTTTTTAGTGCTGAAAAATTATTATCTAAAAATTTAATTTTATTATGTTTTCCTGTGTATATTTCTTCGGGATCGTGAACTTGTTTTAACTTCCCCTCTTTTATAGGAACAACACAAAAACCACATTTTCTTACACACCCTCTTGAAATATATCCTATGTCATATTCGTTATCGGGGTATATATCATAATCTGGTTTAGACTCGTCTGCACCATCAGGTAAGCAAACTTTGAAATCGTAACCTGTACCACCCTTTATTATTTCCTTAGAAGTGATCTTTTCCTTGAAGTCTTTTGTGAAATTAAAAATTTTAGACATATATACTTTGTCATACGTTCCATTGAAATGTTTATACCATCCAACATTATCTCCCATTTGCTTATGGTATGCAGACAATTTCATTAATGCCAAGTTTGCAATCTTGCTATCTACATCTATTAAACCAATGTTCAGTTTGCTCATTTCAAATCCTCCAATATTATATAATGAATTGATTTTTAAATCAAAGTTTTTCTATCTCGTCTATGAGATCAATTTTTCTAAGTCGTGAATATTCTTTTATGAATTTTCCGTTCCCCGATGTTACATAGTCAAACATAGAAAATATATGTTCAACAGGATATAGGTCTTCGCCATCATGTCCCCATTGCCAAACATCGTCCCATATTAAGAAAGGGTTATCTCTTTTGAACCCCGCCAATCTTTGCCTTAAATTTGTTGATGGTATAATCCTCTTAGATATAGAAAATTTTTTGAACTTATGAAATTTTCCTTTCTCAATTATTCTGTTTAGAACATAATCAGAAAGTCTTATATTTGTAACAACCATAACAACATTAGGATAGTGTTGTATAAACTTGTCTATACAATGTTCTGTTTTACCCGATTGTCTTCCACCAAAAAAGTATTTATCTCCCTCACCTATTATTTTAGGTTTAGGGAACTTAGAAGGGGTCATACTAATTACCTGTGCTACCAAAACCCCCGACTCCACGAACAGTATCATCTAAATCTTCCACAACCTTGACACCAAACGTTGGTACGGCATGGAAAACCATTTGGGCAATTTTGTCTCCTAGTTCTATTTTAATTTTTTCTTTAGATGTATTAAATACAAGAACCTTAACCTCCCCTCTATAATTATCATCAATGACCCCTGCCATAATGTGCAATCCTTTTTTAAATGCGTTCCCCGATCTATCTAATATCTGTCCATAATAACCTATGGGGATTGCCATGGAAACTCCAGTTGAAACTAAAACCCTTTCTCCCGATTTTAGTGTGTATGATTCATTACTGAACATGTCCCATCCTGCATCACTAACATGTGCTTTCTCTGGAACCTTTGCATTTGGTGTTAGCAGTTTTATTTTAAGAGTAGTTCGGTTCTCATGTAAAGATGATACTGCTTCATTATCTAGGGTCGTTTGCAAACAACTAGAACATAAAAATGAATCTGCATAAGTATATGCTCCTGTAGTTCCGCAACCATCACACGCCGTTTCGGGGTGCAATACAAAATCTTCTCTTTCGTTAGTATCCATATTTACCTCGGAACGAAAATCCACCCAAGCATCCGTACTGCCAACCAATAAAGACCTGCTAGTTTAAATTTTCTTTTTTTCAATTCATTATAAAATATTTTATCTGCTTGTTTCCTAGTATATGGGCATACCTTATAATATAACATTTGATACAAAGCATCATGTATCATAGATGCATAGTATGCCACAGGTTTTCCTATCGTTACATCTATCACACCATCGGGAGTTCCAACCCAAAACAAATCACATATAGAAATGTTGGGAGAACATCCGTTCCATGAATATCCTTGAAGGATATCAATAGTACCATCTTTCTCTATACTTATCCATAACTGTCCGTTTTTATCCATCCAATTTATTGCGTATTTTCCTTTCGGGAGTTCTATAGGAATTTTTGTTTCGTATGTAAAATCTCTTTCTAATTTATATCTCCATCTAGACATTGTAACCATCCATATTTTTATTTGCCTTATCTTCGGCACGTTTTACCTTTTCAGTTGCTTTACGATATCCTTCATCGTTTCTATTTGATAATTGATCATTAATTGCCAATTCCTTATCCAACTTCGATCTCCAATCATGACCACCACCTAAACCAGCACCTGTCCATCCCACACCTTTATACTGTACAGGAACTGCAATGTCAAAGCAATTTGCCATAGTACCTTTCTTCTTACAATTTGGACATTCATATTTCTTTTTTCTATTTTCATATTCCTTAAGCGTTATAAAAGACCATTCCTCTTTAAAACCGCAACACGAACACATAACATTATAAGTCATAAATTTCTCCTTCCATTTCATTTATATTTATATTTTCATTTTCAAGTATATTTAATTCAAGTTCTAGTACTGATATAAAATAGTCACAATTAAAATCTTTTTCTACTTCATTTTCTTCTAATACTGATCCACCAAACACACAACAGATACCCTCTTTCTCCATTTTGTTTGCACAATTAGGACATGATTTTATCATTAACAGTTTCCTTTTTGAATTCCACCCTTTTTCTATCTTTTCCTTTTACATCTACTAAATCAAGTATAGGTTTCTTTTTCTTTAACCACTTGATATATTGTTTACTTGTTATCGGTGCTTTATCAACATGATCTAACCTTGAACATCTAACATCTTCTATTTTTATGTCAGGACAAGGTTCGTTAAATAAATATTGCAATTCAAAAACCCTATTGCAATTCCTACAGTAATAAAATCCTTTCATATATTCGTTCATCATCGCATCACCTTCAATTTTACTTTTGCTTCGATACCCTTATAGATATTCCTTCGTACCATTTTGTTAAGTGCCTTAACGGAACATCCATCTATAATCAAATCATTCAGATCCTTGATCTTTTTCTTTTTAACTTCATCCCAAAAGAATAATGATAGTCCCTTGTTTACCATTTTAGTAGCAAACTTTCTGATATCCTTGTTTGTTTCCATATCCCTGTCATATACCATACAAAGATTCTGAACTCCATAATTACTTATGAGTGCTTGAATATCCGATTGTCCCCCTGCCATAGCAACACCGTTGTCAAGGAACACCGCATCCAACACACCCTCGGTTATAAAGATCATTTCTTCTTTATTGACTCTGTCCATTCCCCAAATCTTAGGAGAATCCTCGATTAATTTAATAGTCACATACCGCAAGTTATCTTCTTTGTTTAATGCTCTACCTTGTAGGTATATTAATGATCCACCTTGATCGTAGAATGGTATAATAATTCTAGGATCTGCATCGGGAAATCTTTTAATGTCTTTCAGTTCATTATCCTTAGCAAACTTTAAAAAGTTCGGACTATAAAATAATTCTTGCACAAACTCTTCTGGAAGTTTTCTATCCAAGCAAACTTTAAGTGCTTCATCTGTTAGGGGATCTAATTTTTTTAGAATAGATTTTGTTGCTGACCGTTCAACTGCTTTCTTTAATGAGTCATATCCACTATTCTTAATTTTAATTTCAGTATCGATTGGTTTACGATGTTTCACCTTTTCAAAAAATGCTTCTTTTTTAAAGTCTGCATATAGAAAAGGTTTATGTTGTTTTAGAAAGTTCGCAAATGAAGTGGTCACTCCACAATTATGACAAACATAAGTAACCATATTGCCGTTATCTTTTGTTAGAACCCACCCTCGTCTCTTGCTTTTTGATTTTTTAGAGTCACCGCATATAGGACATCTAAACGTATAGTTACCGTTCTTTTCTTTCAACCCTTCTAATGCACATAGGTGAATATATTTATGGACTATGTAACTATTCATACTAAGATTATACTATGAATAGGTTTCTAGATCAACTTATTTAATCTTTTTTATCTTTTGTAATGCTTCATTAAGAGCATCAAATGCTATGTGACCTGCTGATTCCATCATTCGATTCATTGAAAGGTCAATAGCACTTTTTAAAATATTTATAATTTTTTCCTGTCGTGCAATCTCTTTTTCTTGATCTGCCAATACTTTTTCTAGTTCTTCCATTATTCATTCCTCCGTTATATATATTTATAGTTTTTCATAAGTCTTCTATACTCTTAAACAACCTTTTCTTTTTTATCTCGGCAAGTTCTTTTACTGCTTCGTGATATTTCTTATTCATCTTTTCTGCAAATAACATATCCGCTTTGAATGTCCACCATCGGTTTATTATGTCCTCGTACTGTTCATTTTCTTCAATGAACTTTGATAGTTTTTTAATTCTATATCGGTGTTTCACACTTCCCTCTTTCCTTCATAGATGTGTTTTACTGTAGGAAACCTTAAACTTAGTCCACCTTTTTCATTTTGTGACTCTTCAAAAAATTGAACAGTAATTTCTTTTCCCACAATCTTTTTTGGATCTTTAAAAAAATCTTTCCGTTGCTGAAGGGAAAATCCCGAAACCTACGGACACTTCATATCCTTTGTGTTCAATAACAACCGCAGTAAGGGTTTTTATCTGTTTTCGATCACCATCCTCTACGACTTGAAACAATCCTGTTTCAATACTTTTTACAACATACTCAGCATCTTTAAACTTTTTTACTTTGAGTAAATCGTTTGACCTCTTTCCTTTGTACACATCGTCTTTGCGGAGAATGAGTCCTTCCCACCCATTTTCCAATGCTTTTGATTGTAGGTCTGAAAAGGTTTGATCGTTTAGTTTAACTTGATCAAGTACATCTACTGTTTTACATTTGTATTGACTAAAAACAAGTTTCAATACTGCCAACCTTTCACTAAGAATTCGTTCTGATGTTTTTGATTCAAACTCTTTTATAGTCAAACAATCAAACACTTTATACTTAGGATTAGGAATAGTAAAATCTTTTTTCTTGTAGACTTTCATAATGGAAGTGAAATCTTCTTTTCCATTCTCGTCTACTATACATAGTTCACCATCGAACACAAAGTCACCCTTAATTTTTTTGAGATCCTCCTTTAATACATCGAGAGTCAAGAACTCTTTTCCTTTTCGGGAATAGAAGTTTATGGTATTACCTTTCTTTATAGTAACACACCGTAACCCATCTAGTTTATGCGATCCGTAGAATTCTGTTATATCAACTTTCCCTGCTACCTTATCATAGGAGTTCGCAAGTGCAACATCAAAGGTCGGGATTAATCCCTTAAACACCTTGTTGATGTTTGATACACCCATACCTATACGCAAGTCTTTATCAATAATTCGGAGTATGATGTCTTCATACTTTTTGTTGTTCGCAATAAAACCATTCACAACACCGATTGCCTTGTGACCTGTTATCTTTCTGCTTTCAAGATCATTAAGCAATTGAAATATAGTAAAATTAGTCGAAACATTCTCTTTAAGATTTTTCATTTTTTCTATATTTGCTGATGTTACATTGTACTGTTTGAAGTCACTATAGATATATTCTAATATCTTTTTACAATGCGGATATCCACCTAGAATCTTCATCTTTTCGTTTGATGAATTAGTCCTGTTAATATCTCCTAGTAGTTCTGCTACTTCTTTTAATGTATTGCTCATAATATCTCCTTAATGTGTTCCATCTACCAATGAAATGCCATGTTTAATTCCGTCTATAAAATCCTCTTTAGACCATCCATCTTTATTTTTTAAAAACTTTGCTAGGATATATCCAATTTCATTTCCAACATCTCCTATATCATAAAACGATTTTTCTTTTAAAAAATCTTCTGTGTCTTTTTTTAAATTTTTAAATTTCATAATATGATCAAGTTTTCCTCTTTATTAATTTTTAAAAACCATTTAATTGTGTTCTCAGTTCCACCCTTTCTATCGGGAGCAACAAGTGCCAACAATACATCACAATTTTCTGCTACCCTCATATTCCTAGCAAAATATGATTGAACTATTTTGTAGTAAGGAACATTGCTATCAAGATTAGGAAGAAATTCTTCAAACGGAATATTCAGTTGGTGAGCAATGGTTTCTGCAAAAGCATCCGCACCAACAGGACATCCACCCGACACAATTTTATCGGGATTGAGTTCGTGGACTTTGTCCAAGATAAGTTCAATGTCTTTCATCGAATTTCTTTTGCGTGAACCAACAATTCCTAGTATCATAATTCTTCCTCTATTGCTATCAATCTGTCACCTTTAAATTCAAATGAACTTGCTATATGACCGATATCTAAAATAGTTTTTTCGTCTGCCCATCCTAGTACGGTATCAGAGGAGTCCCATGCATCGTCACTTATTTTGGTTAAATTACCTTTACGATCTAACACCGCAATCTCTGCATTTATACATGATTTTTTCTCAAGAATCACCCTAGGAATACCTTCTTTATTATTACAATAATTAATATTTCCTATCTGTATTGAAAGTGAGAATCCATTTCTGAATTTGACATGCCACCCATATCTTGCGTACAGAGATGAAGGGAAATCGTCCTCACATATAGTAACATCTACTACAGGAAGTTTTTCTTTTAAAGAATCTATGAACTCTTGATTAATCATAATTTATTTATTTCCTTCAAAATATTTTTTGGGCAACGTCCATGGTCTATATCTTTTTCATAAAATATCCATCGACTACTTTCTCTCGTTTTAAATATGAATCCCCATTCATCGGGATAACCATAATCATAATAGGATCTAGAATATATTTTTGTTATAGTTAAAATCTTATTTTTATAGATATCCATACCACCACCAGGATTCCACCCATCGGGAGAAAGATCTATTAAATCATCATATTTCTTTATACGAACTCTATCACCGACTTTGTATTTCATTTTAATTCCTTCAATTGATTAGCGGGAGAGGGACTCGAACCCCCGATCTCAAGGATATGAACCTTGTGAGATACCACTTCTCCATCCCGCATCAAAGTCAATACTATTTATCCTTTTATGACATGAGCAGTAACATTTCTGCTATTAAAAAATCTTTCTATTGCTTTTGCGGATTTTTCATTCTCAATGTCAAACACTTTCGCATAAGTATTTTCATGAACATACTTAGCAATATAGATTGACTCCATAGGATTATAATCTAAGGACATCAAACATCCAATAACATCTTCAAAAGATGCTTTGTCATTATTATAAATAACAAGATTATATTGTGCGGATTTTAGTTCTTTGGGGTTGAACCCTTCGGGCACAAGTTGACTAATATCAATTGCTTGTCCCTGTCCTTCCTGTGGCATTTCCATTACAGGCATTGGATTATTCTTAACCTGTTTCTCATGTACTGCCCTTTCTTCTTCTCGTCCGAACCCTATTACTGCCATTTGTTTTTTCTCCAATTTGGTATAAGTAATTTTACCATGGATTCAATGGTCAGATCAAGTTTTTTTGAGTTTTTTTGAAATAGTCAAAATAGTGTATTGATGTTCAATTGAACATTTGACTAATTGAACAGTTGACTATTTGTCTTCGATTTCCTGTATTTGTGCTAGTTTAATTGCCTTGCGTTCATCCTTATCAATTTTATTAAACCTAATTGACCAAGATCGTACATCCCTATAATGTTCTAGTTCTTTTAAACATTTTCTTAGTTTCTCCAACTTATCCTTCTTTAGGTCTTCATCCCCCGACAAATCTGTATTAAACATGGGACTAGGTTCTATCTTTTTTATTTCCTTCATTATTTTTCGATACGTTTTATTTTCGTTTCTAGAAAGTTTACTTAAATCCTTTTCTTCTATCCCCTTTACTCCCTGTCCATTTAAGTATAAGTCAGATAAATATTCTTTACAACTATATAACAAATTACCAACAGGGCAATCTTTGCACCCACCATCATAATCATCATAGGTATGGCATACGTTACAATAATTATCCATTAGGTCAATTAGAGTTTTTAACATTGTGATCTCGTAACACACATATCCGAATGGGGAGTGCAATGACATTATAATTCTTCCTCAATGGTATTTATCCTTTCAAGTCTTAGTCTTTTTCTTCTTTCTTTATCTGTTTCAGTTCTCCATCCATACTGAAAATTGAACATATTTGCCCACTTTCTTAATTCTTTTTTTGGTGTGTGCCAAGACCCTCGTACTTCGTATATACCCCTTTGCCGTTGAGGTTTTCTATACATATAAGTAACAAACCATTCTTTGAATTCTTTTTCTTGTTCTTGTGTCCAAGTATAATTATGTTGCCAACCATCCGCAAGAAAATCTATTTGATTAACATCAGCACCAACCATTTCACACATGTGAGTTAGTATTTCGACTAAGTATTTATATTCTTCTGATTCAAATTTTTTATTGATCATATCTTTTTGCTTGTTTAAAATATTTATTCATAATTCTTCAACTGCCCTTAATACTTTTTCCTTTTCTGTTTTAACATACTTATGTTCAACTTTCTTTTCCTTGAAATGTTTTCTACATTCAAACTTGTATGCACAAAAACTATTACAACGACTACCTTCTTTTCCAAATTCATGAAAATCTACTTCTTCATAACAAGGTTTTTCTGGTCCACCTTTTTGTAATGCCATTTGTACTGCATCATGCTTGTACTGATAAATATTCATTACATCTTCTCTTTTAAGAATAGGAACAGGAACTGAATAACATTGTCGTGTCAATCCATACCTAGTGGGGGTAGAGGTTTTCGACCAATCAATAAAAACATAATCTAACCACAGTTCATCTATGATCTTTCCAGGATTTTTATCTTCATAAAATATTTTGTATCTGTTCAATTGTAATACATAATCATCATCACCTTTCAACTTAGTTCCCTTTTGATCTATTAAATATCTCTTAATAGGTTTTCGACCTTTTACTGGATTAGGAATTTCTTTATACTCTAGAATATAAGATGCTGATGATATTCTCTTAGTCTTAATATCTCTCATTACTGTTTTACCATCTTCTTCAAGAATAACATCACAAGTTCCTGTATTAAGATCGTCTTCAAAATATGTTTCTGATTTTAATTTTTCATCTGTACTCTCATGCTTCATGTGTGATAGAGTTCCTATCATTGAATACATGTTGTCAATAGGTTCAACACACCCTTTAGTCTTTAGTCGCATCCAATTATAGCATACAGGATTAAGTGCTTCTGTTACTGATAATTTTTCCAAATTTGGAGTTCGTTGTCTTACATACATACTCTTCAAAGCAGTATAAGGAACACAACGAGTCCCTAATCGGCATTTATTTAAGCAATCTTTACAACTTATTATTTTTTTATCGGAACACTGGAATTCGTTAATCATTTTATAATCCTTTATAGTGATTGTGACTATTTAATATTTATCACTAAGAAATTATACAATGAATTTCGTTTTAGATCAAGTTTATTTCTTTGATTTTCCGTACAATTTTAGTGCATCTTTGAACATTATTTTTACTCCATTAGAGTCGGATAATTCTTCATCATCGTCATCATTCTGAACAGGTTCTTTTTTCTTGACCATAACAGTTTGGGGTTTCTTACGTTTAATATCATCTTCCTCTTGTGGACTGGGTCCCATAACCGCACCCTGTCCTGCTATACCACCACTCATTGTTGACTCTTTGAGGTGTTTAATTGCTTGTTCTAAATCTTTAAAAGTCTTTTGTTCCATACCCTTTCCCACTACATACACAGGTTCTTTTATATCTTTGTTTAGTAGTTTTGTTATATTATTGAGGTCATACTTGGGATCAATTGCTTGATCTCCATATACCTTTAGTTTACTTCCCCGTAAAGTTTTTATATCTTCTGCATCAAAGTCAGTTCTTTTGTACTTCTTTGTTATAGCAACATCAACTCCCCTTGCTTCATATAACATTTCATTTATTAGTTTGTTTAATTCTTCTACGTTTGATTCTTCAAATACATCTAGAACATCCAATACTGAATTGTCAAAATTAGTTTCTCGTACTTGAAATAAATATCGTTTTAGTTTTTCCATTTGCTGACCAGGAAGTGATTTGAACATTGCTTGTTTCATTTTAATCATAATTTTTACAAAGTAGTTGTAATCAATTTTATCTTCTGATTTTCCTGGTTTTTTTAATTCTCTTCCCTTCTCGTCTATGAACCCTTTCTTATATGCGTTCCATTCAGTAAAGGGGTTGTTAAGATAGTATAAAAATTTGTATCCGAAAATACCTGTATAGAATCGTGGAGAAGGTATATTGAAGTTCTTATAACGTTGTGCTAACGAACGAGCGTATGCATCTCCTGCATACCTTTTATCTTGTCTTAAAACCTCTTGTGGCATTTATTTTTTCCATTTTTGTGCTACTATGGGATTAACATATTCATCTAATGCTCGTGCTAAAATTTGTTTTACTTCCCTTTCACCATTCCCTTCACTATTAACCGCATCCTGTAATGTTCCGAATACTCTGTTATCTGCCTTGTCTTCATATATGGTCACCCACACTTTGTCTTCATTTAAGAAGTCCTTGAATCCTAAAAGTTTTATGATATCCATACTGTTATTTATATCTCTATCGAGACCATTGCTTTTTCTGGTTCTATTCCCATAAACTTCATAAAATAAGACATTCCCTTTTGAATTAATTCTTTTATTTTATCCACTATTTTTCTAAACACATTTTTTATCATGTCTAAAATTTTCCCTTCTGTAAGTTCTTCGTTTTCAGAAATATAAAACATTTCTTGTTCAAAAAGTTTTTGAGCATACTTTTCGATACCGATGTCGTGACTATTAAAAAGGTTTCCACTTATCAACTTTAACCCTGTCCACGCATTTCCAGACAAACTTTTAAACGATATATCTATTTTTACTTTATTAACAAAATTAGAAGCAAGAGTTGGTGATATTTTTTCAAAATGATCCACCGAAAACCTCCTTCGTCCAAAGCAAGTAAGTAATTTGCCGTTCCAGATCCACCATCAAATTTAGTATCTCCCGACATTGCTTCAAGAACTATGTTTTCTCTCAATCCTTTATTTTTCTTCATTAAGTCTTCTAACTGTTGTGATATCTGTTTATGAATTTGATCTTGCATAAATATTTTTTCTGCAACTTTATCCTTCTTTAATTCTTCTTTTGACATTTTCTTTATATCCGTTATGGATTTTGGTATGTGAAATCTTTTAAAGTTTTCTTCAACCATTTTGAAAACCATATCTTTGTCTTTTTTAGAATATTTCATTAAACGATCAAAACTAGTCATTATTGTTGCATAAGATTCCCCTGCACCACCCGACATCAATTGTCCGTTTCCTTTCTTTACGGATATTTTTTGAGTTTTAGATGCTATATCAGTTTTTGGTGTTGTGTTTAATCTGTCTGCCGTAGATATACTATAAAAATATTTATGCCATATCTTCGATGCCTTCGATTTTATTCTTCCAGATTGTGTTAGTGGTCCAGAAATATATTTTTTCAGAGACGAAGAAAGTTTTCCATTATTATCGTAAGTTGGTAATATTTCGTCCCTTCTTTTGAACCAATTTTTTTCAAGAAGGCATCTTTTGGTAATTCCGAGGTATATGAAATTGCTTTATCAATATCCATTTTTTCGTTTACAATATTATGAACAACACATATAACATACTCATAATCTTCTGATTTTATTTCTGTTCCTGCTTCTGGTTTAAAAACTAAATAAAAATCATAACTTGGTTTTTCTGAATCTGGTTCAAGGTTTATATAAATTCTTTTTATTCTTTCACTTTTTTTCGTTACATTACCGATAGAATTTCCTAATCTAGTTACAGTATCTCCGTCTTCCCAAAAATCAAAAGATTCATCGTCTTCTTGTTCTTTTTGATTGATCAAAAAATCTAATTGTTTTCTAAACATATCAGATTGCAATGATCTATTTTTTGAGTATGCTATAATCTTTTTTCCGTTCTGTTGAAAAGTAAAATTTATATTTAGTAGATCTCGTAACTCTGGATCAATATTTTTAATATTTATTTCCGAAGTTGCTTCCAAAATATATTTCTTAAAAGATTTTAGTGACATATTTCTCTCCTGTTAGTATTATTTATCTCTTTTTCTCAAACGAGTTTATAACATCGATATTCTTCTTCAAGTATTCAATCATAGAAGATGTTATTCCTGCAAGTTGTGCGGAGTCTTCCAATCCACCATGCCAACCTTCCGATTTAACACTAAACAATTGTCCTAGAACTCCCAAGTTATGTAGAATTCTTTTTCCACCTTTCTTCAATATGTTAAGTCCTGCTTCTGCTTTCTCGTCCCCTGTCTTAGCAAGTTGTTGAAGTATAGGAACAAGATAATTCTTAGCAATTGCTAATGTATCAATTTGCTCTGCCCAAACTTTTTTACCCTTATCAATTTTAGTAAGACCCGAATTCAGTTGATACATATCGAATCGTGAGTTATGTGCAATCATAACAGGATTTTTAAACTTCTTAACAAACGTAGAAAAACCAACTAGCATATCTTTTTCACTAATGAAGTCGGTGTTTGCTTCTTTGTATCGTGTCATAACCAATAGGTCTTCGATAGATTTTCTAGTTTCTAAATCTTTTTTCTTGATGTGTTTCCAATCAAGATTGTCTTCATTAGGTTCAATAACAGTTGTGTTATTTTTTACAACCCAATATTCATCGTTGTGTATAACTGCTTCATCCCTGTTATACTTCTCACCTGGAACCCACTTCTTTGCTTTCTGAATTGCATCTGCCTTTGCCCTTTCAATGTCTATACGATCAAAAACATCTTTTTTCAATTCAGATTTTTTATGATACCTACCAAGTTCCTTTCCTGTTTCGGAGTCGATAGCAATCCCTGCTATCTCTATAATCTGAACATACTCTTGTTTAGGAGAGAGTCCTGTAGTTTCGGTGTCCCAAAAAATTAGAGTTTTATTTTTAAGTTTTTTCAACAGGTCTTTGATTGTACCTTTACCTGTTTCAAATTTCCCTTCCTCTAAATATTTTTTAAATGATTGTAATTTCATACGTTACCACCTGTGGTATTTTATTTTTTCTTTCAGATCGTCAATTCTACGTCTCTTATCTTCTAGGTTTCCTACGGCACTTGCCAATTTATAATAAAGGTCTTGCTTTTTAACATCTACTTCTTTTCCTGACATTGTTACACCCTTGTCTTGTGCAAAATCAAGTCATCAAAAGTGGGTGAGTCTTTACCTTTGCCAAAGATATATTCAGCAGTAATTCTATTAACATGGTAACTAGTTCTTAGCATCTTAGTTACGAATCCCTTGATAGTTTTATCATCTATTTTAAATTTTTTGGAAATTTTAGAAACTTCTTCATCGTATTTTGTTTGAAGTTGGTTTAATCTTTCCTTTTTTCCCTTTTCAAATTCTTTTAATTGTGCAGATGATTTAAACCGTCTTCATTCAGTACTTCTTTAAATTTCATAACCCTTCTCTCCTTAGACTTTCCTTTGTTAAATATATATCACTATTACCATCTACTACCCATTTAGTAACCCCATCAACATTCATTTGCCTAGTATGTTGATTCCAATTTGTCATACCTTGAACTTTTAAATCACTATATTTATCTGCAATCTTTTTGTAAGCAGATTCTTTATCAGATGCTTTAACTAGAACATCCCCTGTCTTTTTTGTGCTAGGATCAAGGTATGATGCAACCCAAACATTTGGGTTCATTTTTTCTAGTAAGGCATCTTTGAATTTCATTTTATATATCCATTGCCCTTTGTCTTAAATATTCTTTCAACTTTTTCAAGTCAGTTCCTAAAATTATTTTTCTTGTGTTCGCAACATCTTCTGCATAAGGATCAATAGCAACAAAAACATCTTGACCGTTTTGTATTACTTCATCAGCATCACCAAACGTTATCATACTGAACATACTAAAATCATCTGCTTTCAGTTCTCTCACAAGTTTCTCACCGAGTTTCGATTTCAAAGGTGAAGTTTTTCCCATACTATATAATATAAACTTGCCTTGCTTTCCTTCTGCCAAATAATCTTTAAATGTCGTACCATCCATCATTTTAATTTCTCCTTACACTTTGGACAAACTCCACACTTGCATGTGATTTTTGTTTTACACTTTGGACAAATTCTAACTTTATGCCCAAACTTTTTTTTACAATCTTCACACCCACTCATTTTTTATACTTCACTTTTCCCCAAGGGTTCTTATAATTTTTCTTCCAAAAAACTTGTCCCTTGTGTGTTATCGTTATCTCTTTAGAAGTTTTATCTATTTCTACAAGACCTCGTTTTTCCATATCATCTAGAAGTCTTTGCATTGAATCATTTAATTCATTATAATGCACATCGGTAAGTTTTACGTTATCAATTATAAATGCAACCTGCGATTCATCGAAATAACCTTCACTTAAATAATCTTTAAATTTCATTTTGTTATCCTTACTTTCCAAAGTGAATTTGCAAATTCGTCTACTTCCAAATCAATTTTTTTTAATTCACCTTTAAATCGTATTAATAATTTTTTATCAAAAACTTTTCTATCTTTATCAATTAATTGTTCATAATAATCAATGGTGTCATAGTTTGTTTCAATATTAAACATCCCTGATTTATTATTTTTCATTTCTTTTCTAATTGTTTTTTCCAAGTCGTTTAAAGATTCCGATTCCTCTTTCTTCAAACTTTCTGTTAAATAATCTTTAAATTTCATTTCTTATCTCCCCAATCCTTGGCAATATTAAAATTATTCTTTGAAAAGGTTAGTCTATCGACAAGTTTTAATATGTTAGCACCACCACCTGTTACCGCACAGAACCCTTCGGGTTTCGTTGCTTTGTAACCTTTATCATCTTTAATAAAAGTTTTTACTTTCTGTTCTATCTCTTCAAACTTATGCACAAACATAGTCTTAGCAATAGAAAGCAAACTGTATATTTTGAGAATATTTGTAATTTCTTTTTTATATTTTTTGTAATCATCTAGTACGGCATTATACACATCACGAACCTGTTGCTTTTTCGCATCAGTTTTGAATTTCATTTCTGCATTTGTATAAACTTGTTTGATGTAGTCTTCAAAGTTTTTAAAGAATACTTTCATATCTATATCCGCAAGGGTTTGTCCTTGTCTAATAAAAGCATTAACGTTTGTTTCAAGTCGTTGACCCAATTCAGTTTTTTGTAATTGGTTAAGCACATTTGCAGGAACTTTTGTATCATTGATTTGTTTGATCAATGAAGTAACCATAGCATTTTCTTCCTTAGTGAAATTCAATACACCATCATAACTAGGTACATACGCATCGTTGAACCAAACATCTTTTGTCTTTTTGAAATTCTTTAAATCAATATTGAACGTTTGAGATAAACTGTCTATACTATTACCAACGTATTGAGTATGAATGACAATGCCCATCTTAGCAGTATTAATTTCTTTTCCTAGTTCAGAATCTTTTTCTATGGCATAGGTGATCGTGTTAGGTTTGAATGTTATATAACTTTTTTCGTCTATAGTATCGGTAGTCAAATCTCCAGGTGTGAACATCAAGTCACCTTGATAGATTCCTTTTTTAATTCCTAGTTTTGGTAGATACTTCAATGCAGTTTTTAATTTAACTTTGAGTTCGGGCATCTTGCCGTACCATTGATCATTATCTATATCTGCTTCGGTGTACATGAGTCGGGGGTTTGCTTTGAATAATGCTTTACCACTAACAAAGAATTTTCCGTTCTCTGGATTAATACCAAAGAATATAGCAGGAGAATTATGAATTAAAATATATTTATCACCACATTTAATATAAAAGTTTTCATTCTTAGTTGTTATATCACATTCATCATATTTTTCTTTTAGGGTCTTAACTGATTTTACTTTCATTAATCAATTCCTGTATTTTGTCCTTGACAACTAAGAATCTTTTGTATTCCATTGAATTTAAAAATTCTTCTTCTGTCTTTTCTCTCTTTATACTATTTATAAATTTAGCACACCAACAAATATTATCAATACCACCTATAACTTCTGGTGGAATATTATTTTCAAATCCTTTTATTATAGATGTTTTATGATCTATTGTTGCATATGTGAACATGTTATAATCATATTCCTTATTATTATTTATATTTAAATTTGTATAGAAACATTCTTTTGGGGGTGAAAGTTTCTTTTTAGATTTATTAGTATATTTTAAAACAAGAAATCTGTATTCCAAAAAATCTTTTTTATTCTCATCTAAAACCCTTTTACCTTTTATATATTCCAGTATAGAAAAATCTTTTGTTGCAAACGGGTTACATTTTTTCCCGTTTGTTCTTTTCATATTTTTTATGTGTTCTTCTGATAATCCAATATTTTTAACACCGTATTTTTCTATACAAGTGTTTTCTATTTTTTTCAATTTTCTTATAGATGCGTTTTCTTCTTTTGTTTCTGAAATATAATCTTTCAATTTCTTTAACATCATCATTTTCTGTTAGATTTTTTGCTTCTACCCATCCACGATTGGTTGTATAGAATTCATGGTCTTCTGTTACTTTTATTTTTTCACCATTTTCCATTTCTACTTCAACCCAGGTTTTTCCATTATCATTTATTCTAGGTTGAATTGCCTTTTCATAAGAATCAACATTATTTTTTATATCACATGTTAATACTACATTATCTATCCCATTTTGAAATTCTTCTATTATCTTCTTAATGGTTTTATCACCATCTTTTGTTTTTATAATAGTATCTTCATGGATACATCCATCCCACTTCATTGTAACATTAACATCTTTTTGTTTTGCTTTTCCTGTTAATTGTTTTTGTAAATCTTTTATTATATCTATTGCTCGTTTAAGTTCCTTTGCTCCACCTAGAGATAGTTGTTCTAGATGAAGTTGATGTAGATTGCTTTCATTAATATATTTATTAAATCCATTAAAGTTTTCAGATACGTATTTTTTGAATGAAAGCAACTTCATATTATCCCCTTAGATTTTAATTCTCTTTCTAAATTTCGTATAGTTTTTTGTCTATAATTTATTCTAATTAAATCTATATTATTATTTATACTAAAAATATTCTTTATCTCGTCATTTCTCTTAGTTATGTTATGTGTTTTTATTATATCATCTTTGGACATATTAGAGTTTCCAAAATTTGTTGGTTTAAAATGTTGCACTCCATCATATTCTATTAATATATTATGACTTGGTAAATAAAAATCATAACGTAATGATGCAGTGTTATTATCATTTCTTAATGTTTTAAACGTTTTTTGTTTTTCAAAATGTATAGATTTTTTTTGTAAGTACTCTTCTATTAAAATTTCGTTTTTAGAAGTCGAACATTTTTTACAACCTTGAGTTCTCATATGATCTACAGATGTTTGTTTGAACTTACCATGTATTTTACATATAATAATTAATGGTGTTTTGGAATCTATATATTTTACTTTTGAGTAATCGTATCTATTTCCATGAATATCAAAAAATTTTTTTAATACCCCTTCTTGTGTTGTTCGTTTACTGTTATCTCTATTTATTTTTCCACAAATGGGACATCCCTGCCCCTGTGAGTGCACATCGGGTCTTTGTAAAAAATCATAATTATGTAATTTACAAGTGATAATAACGTTTATGGTACTTTTATTATATATTACTTTTGAATAGTCGTATTTATTTTTATGTTTTAAAATAGATTTTTCTATAAAAGAATTACAACGTTTCTTTCTTTGATGTGTATGGGTTCATTGATTTCTCCGTATAATTAGATTGTAGCGTCACCTACACTATTATTTATATTAGAAAGAACAGGAAATGCAAAAATTACGGAGAATCTTTACACTTTCGGTGTGACGACCTATCCTGCAATAGTATTTATGATATTTGAAAAATGAAGTTGATGGGTGTTTGCTTCTACTACATATATGTAGTCCTCTGAAAGATATTTCTTAAACGATTTTATTTTCACTTAAATCCCCAAAGTTTTTTTAATGATGCCGATTCTTTTTTGTAACCAACTTTTTCTAATACCATAAGTGCTATTGTAAGACCTTCATCAAGTCCCCACTCAATTTCACTACCAACTTTACTGATAAACTTAACATCGACTTCTCCATAAGCAGGAGAAACCTGTGCCCATTTCATTCCTAGTTCTTTCAACATCTGTTCGTTTTCGGTGTGTCCATTTATATCTTCAAGTATAGAGTAAGCATAAGCAACGGCACTAATAGGATCTTTTTTAGATTTTGTTAAAACAGTTTTAACATATTTGTCCATCCCTTTAACAAGAACCCATTCGTTTAATTGTTCTAGATTTATAATATCTTCAAAGTTTTTCATTTTACGGTCACTCCTATATCTTTTAAATTGCCGCCTCGTACTAATATCTTAACAGAACCGAAAATTTTATCTAATCCCTTCCTTACTGTATCACGTAAAGGATCAAAATCATCTTTTGTTTTTATTGTTTTGAATTGTTTGCTCAAGTCAACTTTGAATTTGTTGATTCCATTATCTAGGTTTGATTGTATTGTCTTTTGAAAAAATTCTATTATCTTATTTACCTTTTCAAAGTTTTTATTTAATTTATTTCTTAGTGTCTCGAAATCTTTTTGGTTTTTTAGAGGGGATGCTACCAACCTAGAGTATGCATCATAATCGTCTGCTAACAATGCATTTCTTACTCTTGTTGCTGATACGTTATTCAAATTATCTGCACGAGGAATTTCCTTTACAATCACTTCTGCGTTCGAGTTCACCACTATGTTTTTCTATATCATCTTGATAAGTTGCAACCCTATCAGTTCCTGCTATGATGGTAACAGGTTTATCGTGAGTCATAATATTAAACTTAGGAATTATTTCATACACCTTTGCATTAATCCACTCCAACACTTTAACATTGGAAGGAACAAACTTTTTAATTATCTTGACTCTTTCTTTTCCTGTTAAAAAGTTTTTGGGTTCGTTACGTGACTTGAAACCTTCAACGATAACTACATATAAGGTTTCATATCCCTTTGCTTGCTCTTTAATAATTTGTTCATGCAAACGAGTCGGTGGTTGTAACCGTCCAAAGAAAAAGGCAATACCTTTACTTTCCTTTTCGTTTATATACTGTCTAAACCTTTTCATATGTAGATTCCCTTGATCAGAGAATTTATAAATACTATAATTATTTATACTAAAATTCCCTCTATTCTTTTATCTCGTAGAGAATTAACTGTCTTTACGTTTCCCACATCATCGTCATAAAACTTGATTTTTTTAAATTTCATTTTATCCACTTTAAATTTATTCTTTCCACACCTTTGTTACTTGCTTTGGATTCGTTTTCTATATGTTCCCCCGCCAATACTTTATATTCTGGTTGATCCATTGTTGGGTCTATCGTTACTGCTTTTAAATAAAACTTTTTTGCTTGTTTAAATTTTCCCTTTTCATAATAAATAAAGGATAAGTTTAATAAAATTAATGGATTGTCTTTCCTAGCACCTAGTGCCATTTTATAATACTTTATTGCTAAATCATCTTGACCAACAATATAATACACATTAGCAATATTATTAAAAACATTCCAATCTTTTTTTGTTTTTAAAGAACTTATAAAATATTGAATTGCTATTGGATAATAATAATTTTCTGCATATAGTATTCCTACTTCATTATATGCCGTTGCCATATTGGTTGCCGATTCTAGAATTTCATCTGAAAATCTTTTAAGATATTCTTCTTTTTCTTTAAGAAGTCTTTGGATATCCTTAGTGTTTTTGTCTATAAGTTTTTTATAGTCAAACTCAATTGTAAAATGTTCCTTCTTCGTTAATAGTTGCTGATGGATAACTTTCCCAAGATTCGTGTACATCTATAACTGTTCAAAGAACTATATAGAAATGATACTAATAATAGAAGGAAGACAATCTTCATTTTTTTCCTTCTGCCTTCTTTCTCCATTTTAACTAATCGGGTATAGTAATCTTTCAATTCTGATAAGTGATCCATAGCAATCTCTATAGCAGTTGCCATATTATTTGTATGTTCAAACTCCACCTCTGCTCCCATCCTCAATTCTTTGGCATCAAAGTCTGATGGTTTAGCATGATCTCCTATACCACCTTCAATACCATCAATGGGATCTGTTTCCATATCTTTTATTGTTTCCTTGTAGTTCTGAATCTTTGAACCATTTCTTTTTCTCTGATAAATAATCTTTAAATGTCATGTATGACTCCTTTAATCCTAATGATTTTTTTAGCACCCCTGTTACAAGAGCATAGTACTTGTCCCCATCTTCTTTGGTGAGTTCGTATTGTTTTTTAACAATCCCTTCTGCTTTCTTATACAGGTCTTCAACTTCCTTTTCTGATTTTCCCGATTTCTCCGCAAAACTTTTTATCATTGGTGCTGGCATAATTAATCCTCTATATAATTTTCGGAATCGATCTCATTACTAGCAACAAGATGAATTGCATTATGCCCAATTTCTTCTAACGTATGAAGTATATGGTGAATCTCTTGTGCTTCGAGTTCTATTCCCATCTTTTCTGCGAAGTGACTTATAGTTGCTATTGTTATAGCACCTGTTAATCCGACTTTAGTTAAAACTTTTTGAGCAACATCAAATGTACTACCCTTTAGTTTTCTTTTAACTTTATTTATCATGTCTTTAATTTTACTTTCTTGTAAATAATTTTCAAAAGTATCCATTAATCTTCACCTTTCTTAGATTCTCTATTATCAATATAAAATATTCTACTGTTCCAATAATCTTTTGCAGTAATCCTACAACGTTTTCCGTTTCCCAATTTTCTTAAATGAATGTACCCAAACGTAAGACTTATAATAACATAAGTTTCACCATCCAATTGTATTTTACCACCTTCGGCAGAATATGTTTTTTTGTCTATTCGCATCTTAAAATATAAAAACATATTTTGAGCAAAGTCAGATATTATATCTTTAAATAATATAACAACAAACAAAGCAAGACCACCTTTATATAATATTTGAATTAATTGTCTTGTTAATTCGGGCAACTGTTGTGTTATTTCGGGTGACATGATTTATCCTACTATTATTTATCTAAAACAGGAGTACAGTTTTGAATAAAAATCCTCATAATCTTCTTTCGTATGATACCCATAACAAGTTATGTAGTCGGGATTGATACATTCTATTTCAGAAATTAGAGCATCCGCACCATCACCAACTATATCGACTCTTATATAGTACGCAGGATAGTATTTATTAAATTCTTCAAAAACTTTTTCACACAATTTGGTTTCATACTCTGATGGAACATATTTTTCCATTGTACTACCTTTCGATGTTGCTATTATCGTTCCCTTAATACAATCTTTTGGGGAATCGTTCTTCTAGCAATAGATACCTTACCATTCACAACAGCAATTTTCTTTTCACGTCCTTCGGCAAACTTCTCGTTGAACGGTTGGCACATAATTCCCTGTTTAATAGTATTATTTTCTTGACAATATTTTTTGTAGTATTCTTTTTTATCTTCTGTTGTCATATCTTCTATCTTAATAGCACCATTAGCACGTTCACTACTCAAAGGTTTAAGTAATAAATCTCCTGTTAAGGATAGCATTTTTTCTAGTGTGTTTATATTCTCTGTCGGGAGTAATGGAAGATCGGTATTGTTTTGTAGAGTATAAACATAATCCTTTGATAGATTTTCCAACATACTATTAATTGGATTTATAAATTTTATATCACAATCTTTTATAACATTTAAAAACTGCACAAACTTTAATTTGTTTTCTCCTAAACAAGAGATAAAATCAAAAAACATATAATCTAATATGTTCAAGTCTGTATTGATTTGAATGTTTTTCCTAACATCAAACATTTCAAGATTATTATAAGGTTCTATTACATAGATGTTATCTGTTGTATTTTCTATTAGATAATTTATGAACCCAACTGGTTCTTGGGGTTGCCTATGGTTTAAATGTAATTTTCCATCTATAATATTATGCCCACTTACTATTGCTATATTCATTTATTATTTCCTTCGATAATATATCTGATGGGTCTAAGATAGTATCTGTTTTTTTAACTACTAATGGAATTTCTGTGCATCCCATTATTATTACTTTTGCTCCCTTCTCTTTTAGATGGTCTATTGCTACGGAAAACATTTCTCTCGCCCTATTATGTTTATTCCCTTTAACACACAGTATCGCTTCCATCACCATATCTTGATAAACACTATCTGGTATTATTGTATCTATGTGTTGTGAATAAATATTTTTTTCTATTGTTATGTTTGTTGCTAACAACCCTACTTTTTTAATTCTGTTTTTCTTTATGTATTTACACATCACTTCAACCATATCAATTATAGGAATGTTGCTCATTCCCCTAACATCATTTATAAAATAATGTACTGTATTACACATCATGACAATTTCACTTACATCACATAGTTCCATTTTCTCAATTATTTTTTTGAATTCAAAAAATAAATCATTTGAATCATTATTGATAATTGCTTCAATTCTATTAGGAATTTTTGGGAGATTAAATAGTATGAACTGAATATGGTCTTGATCTTTTTTACAAAGAGTATTATTTCTAATGAGATTGTTGCAGAAATTTATCCCTGCTTCTGGTCCCATTCCACCGAAAACACCCAAGATTTTATTCTTATTCATATATCTTTAATTTGTCTACTTCATACCACTCTTTAAATGTTATAAACTTTTTATTTGATATAATTTCACAAAATGTTTTTGATTTTTCTGAATTAATCTTATTAAAATTTACGTTAATTGAACCCCATATTGGTTTATAGTGTAATGACCTCATAGAAGGAACTAACATAGTCTGACCAGTAGTATGAAGTTTTTCTCCAATTTCTTTTCTTATTCTTAATGGGTTGAAGTCTATATTTTTATCACTAGAGTAAGATACACTTTCTAACATATCTTGAAAGTTGGATATTCCTTTTAATACTTTACTAACGTTTTCTCTTCTTTTTTCTGATGCGTTATATCCTTCCATTTCTTTTTTATCTTTTTCGTGATTTTTTTCTTTACCTCTTAGAAACACTAGATGGTTTGTTCTAATACTATAATTATCTTTTTTTATTTGTTCTGTCTCTATAATAAAATCTTCTTCATTTTCTCTATCCAAAAAAACACCCTCAACCATATAACATTTTTCGGAATTAAACACAAGTGTGCTTCCTTGAATTTGACTTTCTTGAATAACTTTTAAGGATTTTTCGATATCTTTTTCTAATAAAGCATCTCGTATTTTTTTGGCATCTCCATCATATTTTTTTGGTTTTACATTGCCTGTAGATCCTTCAGAAATAGAAACTAATGAAGTATGTAAAATGCTTATACCAAATTCGTTTAACCCTTCAGTATATTTTGATTTTTCATCCCAAATATATAATCTCTGAACGTCATTTTTATTAGATTGTTTTATAGTAATTTCTGGTTTGTATTTTCTATCTCTATTTTTTACACCTACCCATCCAGTACCTTTAAAATATTTTACAACCATAACGCACATAGATTATCTCCTATACATATATTTATATACAAAAAAGGACTAGGATTCTCAAAAATGAAAACCCTAGTCCTTAGATTATAAACTATTTATGAAGTAATTTTTATTTTACTTCAAAGGTATAATTTTTTGGTTTTGATTCTTCTCTTACAGGAACATTTACAAGTAAGACACCCTTGTCAAGGGTTACTGATATCTTTTCAATATCATACTTTTCAGATAACTTGTATTCCAAGTGTATTGACTTTTCAGATAACTTTCTGCAAATGTAGTGTTTATTAACATCGTCTTCTTTTTTCTTATCAACAACAATTTTTAAAATACCATCACTTGCTCCGACTTCAATGTCCTTCTTATCAGCACCTGTAGCACTAACCTCAAAGGTCAATGAACCATTATCTTCATTGTAATAAATGTTGTGTGCATACGGAAAGAACTTATCTGTTGTTTTAGTAGATGTAAATTCTTCCAACGCATCATCAAATGGTTTCATAAAAAGTTTATCTAAAAGATTGTTTAGATAGATAGGTTGTAGATTAAAATAATTTTCCATAGTTTCTCCTAGTCCCTTTCGGTGACTTTATTATAATTTTGGAATTCCTTTCGGTTATTCCTTATGTAATAGTAAGCATATTTTATGCCAACTTTTATATGTAATTATTTATCTTTTTTGGATTTATTTAAAAAATGACTTACCCATCGGTGAATCAAAATGCCACATTTAAAAATCAATTTAATTATTAAGTGTATCATTTTATCCATGTTGTAAGTTCAGTTGGTAGTATATCGGAACAATAATACCCATATTCCAATAAAATACACTTGACTATTTGTTTCATACGATCACTATTGCCTGTTATGATCCTTAACATAATAGGATCTCCCCGATGTTCTTCTATGATCTGAATTAAAACCGCAGACACGTCTGCGTGTTTGATTTCATGTAAGTCCAATTCTAATCCACTCATGTCATACCCTAAAACAAAGAAGTTTCTTTTTTAGGTCTTCCCCTTCTTTTCTTTTTAGGTTCATCATCATCTCCACCGACAACATCACCATTCTTGTCTTTTTCAACAAAAATATTATATGGTTTCCAATTTGGATCAACAGGTTCATCCTTCGGAGCATACTGATTTTCTCGCATAGCAGTTGCCATTTCAATGACTTCTTTTTTCTTTAAATCAAAACAATCAATATCTTTTGATTCTTTTATAGTACCATCAATATTTCTATATATTTCCTTATCGTGTATAAGGTTATACCTATTGCGTTGCCCCTTTACAGAAACAACATCTATAAAAGAATCTTTAAATTCCTTTATTGACAATGCCCATGTCATGGGTTTAAGATCATTGGGTTTCTTAACTGCTTCAAATATATCTCCACTCATATTTTTTCTATCTCCTTCAATGTTTTGGTTTTATCCCTACTGACTTTTGGATTGTCCGAAAGGGGGAATTCTAATCCTGTTTCAACAATTTCAAATTCCTTTATTATAATTTTATCTAAATCTTTTTCATGTATTCCTCTATAAGAACCATACGTTCTCAGTTGATGTTTACATTGGTTCATCCAATTCTTTATCCCACCTATACCATGATAGGTTTTTCTAAATGGTTTTCCATCTAGAAACATCTGATATAATTTTGTGGACTTTCCCCTACCTAATGATACTGCCATGTTGCCTACAAAATATTTTTAACAATATACAGTACATTAAAAAATAGGAAGATTCCTATTATAATCAGTACACCGAGTTTTACTTTATTATCATTTTTTTCTAAAAACTTTTTTGGTTTTTTCTTCCTAGTCATAATTTTTCTACCTCTTTACATATAGTTAATTTATCAATTCTTTTTTCTAATTTTTCTACCTTCTTTAGAAGTTTATCATATTCTTCTCTTGAGACACTATCGTCTTTCCATACTAAATCCGATGCAGATACTACATCGGAAAGTCCCGTACCTTTACCTGTACCGTTTGATATCGTGATAAACCCACCATCGATCTTATGATTATTAGAATGTTGCATTTTTTAAATTCCCACCTTTTTTCTTTTTATCATCTTTTTTTCTAGTCGCAGGGTTCGGATCAAAAACAGTTCCCTTCAAATTCTTCCCTGCTTTTTTTCCTATTGCTTTTCCGTCCCTATTATCTAAATTCTTTGCCTTACCATCCATAGACCCATCGGCATTTTCTGTTACCAATCCGTCCCTTGGATCTTCTATCTCATAAAGTCTTTGACTATCTTTATCAACACCCATCAAAAACTTTTGGAGTTCGTGGATCGACCTTGGAGTACCTACTCTTGAGTACCTTAAACAAATACTTGTTCTTTCATTTTAAGATCATCTGTTTCAATAATCCCTAGCACGAAGTCGGCAGTATGAACAGTACCAAAACTTTCTGATACATCATTCAATTCCATATTGGAAGAACCATTTTGATCCCGACCTGTTTGGGTTGCCGTGAATATACCAATGTTTTTTTCAACTGCAAGTCCTCTGAACTCCTCTACTATTCCTTTCACATATAGATAGGAATTAGATGCATCTTTGTAACGGATGCTTGCAAAGATGTTCAAATAGTCAAGGAAAATGAAGTCGGGTTTGAAGTTCTCTCGTATCTCTAGATTCGTCTAACAATGCCCTAACATGTAATACATTAGCAGTTGCCGTAGGATATTGTTTTATAATTAATCGTCCCTCTGACCTTCCCATATAATCTTTTAATTTAGTAACATAATTATCTTTGGTGATTTTATCAAGATGCTCTGTACTAGTTTGTAAGATGTTACCATCGAAACGTTCTTTTAATTCTTCTTCTGATATTTCTGCTGACAGGTACAAACAATTTTGACCTGCTTTGAGATACTGTTCTGCTATTGCTTCAAGGCAAAGTGTTTTACCCACATTAGTCCCTGCCTGTATGACTATTATATGTTTCTTCTTGAACCCACCACGAGTCACTTCATTAAAAGTCGCAAAGTCGGGCATGGGGAACTGCTTATCTTTATGATGGTAATAGTAGAATTGATCCTCTATTGATTTCTGAGTGCCATATGCATCCCCTATGGTATTTTTAAAGGATAGTTTCAAGGCATCCCTAAACATATCGGGCAATTCTGATTTCCGTATCCTCTTATCTTCTCCACCTAGCATAGAAGCAGCCTTCATAACGGTCTTCTCTAAAACAACTTCTTGAAACCTATGTTCAGTAGTATCTACTAAGTAGTCAAGAGTCATTGGTTCAATCGTGCTTTCTTTTATTTCACCCAAGGCATCGATAGTCTTATCAACTATATCGTTATCTAATTTCCGATCTTTGGTTAGTTCTATTAGAACGGTGTCGTATGTTGGCAGGTTCTTTATACTTCCCAACGAACTCCTCATACTTTGTTACAATGACTTTTGACAATGTATCATCGAAGTATTTCTTGTTCAGAAATGGTGATACCTTTTTGGCATAATCTTTATTCTCGAATAAATTTTTAATGATTATTTCTTCTATTTGTTCCAATATATTTTTCCTATCTTATATAATAATTATATTATGAAATGGATTGGAAATCAAATTTTCTCCAACATTTTCAATTTAATTTGTTTTTCTGTGGGATAACCATTTTCTTCTAACGCATCTAATTCCTCATCACTAATTAGTGCCTTTCTAACTGCCCACTTAGTCATGAATATAGTTATAAAGGGAACTATAATAAATCCTAATAGACATAAACAATACTCACATAAGATCCAAAAAATATGTCTCAGTATTTGTTTTAATACCTGTGATTTTTTATATATTGCTCGATGTTTCAAAACTTCTTTAACTTTATCCTTAAAATACCGAAAGTCATTAACCATAGAGTCGGAAGTTGCTTTGCTCCACGATCTAATAAATGGAAATTTCAAAAATGTTCTGTTCATAGATTTTCTACCTCTTTTATAGTTTCCATTTTCTTTAAATAATTTTGTGCCCACCATTGGAATTCATCCCAACTCACACATTTTCCGTTGAAGGGACAATCGGGATGTTGTGAACATTCAGATTGTCCACAGAAACCCCTACTAAGTAAACAACAAGTATTTACTTCAATAGCATCTTTTGCAATTTCTTCTTTTGTAAATCTTTTGTATTTCATAATTCCTCTATTGCATTAAGCAGTTTTCTTTTCTTTAGAACTTCTTTTGCCCACACTTTCATGTCGGATATAAGACATCCTAATACACGATAGTATCCTGTATTTGCTTTGACCCATCTTTGATATTCACATATTTGGGGTTTCTGTTCACATTTGAAATTAAACATCGAACTATCAGTTCTTTCCTTAAAGCAAGGACACCCAATAAACTGCGGTTTCTTCCTAGCAAGTTTCTTTAACATATTTATGCTGAACAATTTCATAGTTTTTCTATTGCCTGTATTGTCTTTAGTTGTTCTTTTTTAAAAATTTTATTGATGTGTTTCATTCTCCACTCCTCTACAGAACCTTCAAACCGATGATAGATGCAAGTATAATCTTTACAAACAGGTATCATTTTTTTAATATTGCTTGTCAACAAAGGACATTCTTCACATTCAATATAGGAGCAATCACCATTTTGTTTTATAAGTCGCTTCAATATAGTCTTTTGTTTCTTAGTCATAGTTCTATTTCTTCAACACATCCGATGCTTTCTTATATTTACTCATGTAATCTCTTGCTATCTTCTTTGCTATATATTCATTACAACCCCTTCTAGTAAGGTGTTTGCCGTTTCGTGACTTGTTTAATAACTGTTGTACCAAACAATGCTTGCAGTTGAAATCAACTTGATCAATAAAGTCAGAGTCACAAAATCCCTTCTCACATATCCGCATCATAATCAAATGTCTTTTTATTCTTATATCTTTCATAGTCTTTTAATTTCCTTGAACAATTCTTCACGTTCCTTTAATAACTTTTCTGCTAGTGTAAGTCTGAACATTCTATCTAGAGTATCACAAAAATCACAGAATGTAGTACAACACTCCGCAGATCCGTTACACGAACCATCTCCGTTTTCAAGAAGATGTTTTGCAACTTGTATCTTGTTTTTAAAATGTATGTAATAACTATCATTCCTCTTCATAACTTGTTGATCTCCTTTAACATTTCATTTTTACTTTTCTTATATTGGTGTTGCACAAAAAACCAAATCCAATCACAAATACCCATCTGTTCAAAATTAGATAACAATAACCAATCCAAATTTTCAGATCCGAATTCGGAATCTAAATATTTGCTTATTTCATAAGTACGGAAGAAGTCCATAACACTAACTTGTGATTTTTGTGATACTCTATTAACAAATTTTGAAATGGGGCAATCCGCACAATTCATCAATGAATTACAATTGATATGATATGAACTGCTTGCCGACCTTTTCATAAGGTTAATATCTTTTGCAGTACAAACTATTTTTTCTGCTTTCATAGTTCCTCTATCATAGTTAATAACAGATTCTTGTTTTCTCATGTATTTTAACATAGCAACACAGGCGTTGTGTGAATATTTTTGTAGGAATTTGTTACTATCATAATAATTAGCAAGATGAGAATATCCCTTTTTTATAGAGAAGATCTGCAAAGGACATGAATCACAATCTTCACATGGAAAAACAGATTCCCTGTTATTAAGATTATCAAGAGTTGTTATTTTTAAGTCACTAAGTTTATATTTTTTACTCATATTAATTCAAGTTCCTTTAACAGTTCTTCTTTTTTAAGTTTTTTGTAAAAGAATACACAAGGGGAATATCCATATTTTGTAAAACAATCTCCACCGTAGTTTTCTGTATAGTATTCACCAACGGACATTCCGCATGGTGGTAACAATCCTATGGGACATTCTTCACAACAATCAATCCCACAGCAATTTATATCAACATCACCATTAATATGTAGTTCTAATTTTAAATCGGAAAGTTTTTTCATACATGCTCCTAATACTGAAAAAGGGCAATAAGTATTGCTACCTACTGCCCTTCAACAAACATTAAAAATTAAAAGAAAATCGTGGGAGACCTTGCAACATGGTCGTTCGGTCTCCCAAAGGGATCTTCTTACGAAAAACCTTTAATTTTTCCGAAGATTCCTTTGAAGGGTCGGAGAAAATCTTTGATCTTCTCATTCTTCTTGATATCAGATACTACAATCTGGGCATCTTCATCAATGAGGAAGTTCAGATATGCAACCTGTTCGTCTTCATCGAGAGTCTTAACAAAGGATGCAACATTTGAGAGTTGCTTTTTGTTAAGTTTTTTCACCTCAAACTTTTTGAGTTCGTTGAGGATATCAGATTTGCGATCCCTGTTAAACTTCGCAACCGCATCTTTGTGCTTTGCGTAGTCGTTAATGATGTCATTAACGTTCAGAGTGGAAAGGTCACGTAGATAAGATTGGAATTTGGTAACGGTAGTTCCGATGTAAGAGAGACCCATTTGGGTTACGAAAGACATGTAGTCGGCAGGAGATGCACCCTTGCCATAAATGCTAACGATGGAATCAGAAAGGAAAGTCCACGTTCGGGGGGAAGCATAAGCACCTGTTTGAACAACACCCTCTTTTTCTGCTTTGATACGATTGAAATGTTGCGGATTTGCTTCTATGAAGGAAACAATTTCGGGAATTACATTTTCCCTAGCAAAGTTGTCCACCCATTCGGGGATGGTAAGTTCATATTTGTAATGGATCAAACGACCGTTGAGTGCGGTGTCGAATTCTTCAACTTCAGTTCCGTCTTCGTCACCGAGGTTGCCGAGTGCAACCATGTACACATTTTCGTTGAAATTAAAGGTAGAACCGATCTGCCTTTCATTAAGAATCTGCAAGGCAGCGTTACGAACAGGCAGGAGTGCCCTGTTAATTTCGTCAAAAACGATCAGAGTCGGTTTCTTGTTTGCTTCTACGGCATACTGCGGAACGGCATAGTACATAACGTCTACACCATCAATTTCTTTGGTTTTCGGCATACCTGCCACTTCGGTTTCGTCCATCTGACCGAGTCGGATGTTCAACGAGATTCCAATTTTCTTTTTTTGCAATTTGTTGGAACATTGCGGTTTTACCGATTCCTGGAGCACCCTTGATGTATAAGACACCCGATTGTGCTTTGAGTATAGCAGTAAAAATATCTGCTTTGTTGTCGAGATTAACTCCCTTGATAACTTCTGTTTTTGTTTTCGGCATATTGATTTTCTCCAATCTTTATTGTTTGTTTATATGTTGTGACATATTTTACCATGGAAAAGGGGTTGAGATCAAATTTTTTTGCAATTTTTTTAAAAAAGTGAAAAAATGCAAATTTGGGCACTTTTTGCCCCCATTTGCAATATTGCTCAAAATATGTGAAATATGTGAAATCTGCTCAAAATTACCGAAAAATCGTGAATTTACAGGGAAAGTTGAAGTCGTGGTCAAGTTTCAAGTTTCATAACTTTTCAATCTCCTCATGCAGTAATTCTTTTAGTTTACGTTTCATTATCTCTGTAGTTTTTTCCCATGAATTGAATGGACAAGATAACGTATCATTGTAGAAACATCCTTCACAAGGTACAGAACATCCACCTGTTTGATCCATTTCAAAAAGAAGTTTGTTTATAGTTTGGTCTTCCGATTCTTTTTTCATAACTGTTCAATCTCATTGATTTTCTTTTGTTTCTCCAAGTAAAAATATTCTTGTGTGGATTTTGTACATGGACCAGGACATTGCCCTTTTTTGGTATTATGTTTGTATCCACACGATTGATATTTTTTATACAGTTTATATATAGGACAATCTTGACACCTATCATATCCATTCGATAAAGCACCATTGCATGAATCGTGTTCATGCAAATATTTTAACAGGTTATAACGACTTGTTTTCATAATTCCTCGATTTCATCAAACAATTGTAGTCTTTCTTTCAATAATTTTTTTGCTGTTTTAACAAGTTCCGATTCTTCACACCTATCACATCTAAGTTTACATTTGTTTCTTCCACCAATAACATGACAATTAAGTCCATGAACCAAACCACCCTTGCACCTTCCATCCTTTTTAATTATAGATTTATAAAATTCTATAGTATTTATTTTCATAATTCCTCTATTGCTTTTAGTAAATTTTGTTTTTTATCTTTGTGATTATAATACCATAATATGATTCCACAACTTGACCAATTTCCACTATCTTCATAAGGTACTTCTTCGGTGTACCGAATAAACGATTCAAATGAAAAAATACAACTGATATTATGATGCTCAACGTTATGTTTTTTTAAATTATCTTTAGAATATCTTCTAACAGGACACTCATCAGAACATGACATAAACTTTCCTTTCAACGAAAAGGGACATCTGTGTATAGTTCCATATTCGTTATTGGAATGAACACGTATAGAAATTTTCTTGTTTGAAAGGGGAGCAGGAACGTCTTTAATCATAGATCCTCTATTTCTTCTATTGCTTTCAGTTTGAAATATCGTGGGGTAGATTCTTCAAGTTTTTCTACAAACTCTTTGCACCACCGCAACCGTTCAGAGGTTATCTGCTTAACCATTTTTATTGCTGATATTTTATCGTGCTTATAGAAACTGTAACCATGCCGATATATTATAGTGGAAAAAATTTTAGTAGTATTATTTTTCCTTAAATAATGTACCAATTCTTCAAACTGTTCTGTTTTAAATTGATCATAATACTGTGTCCGTTTTTCCCATGTAAAATCCCTTTTATTTGGATACCATAAGGTCTTAACAAATTGATCCGCAACCCCTTCACTATCAATAGAAAAAAGAGAACAACAAAATTCAGACTTGACTTTAACGGCAAGTTCAAGTTCAAGTTCTTTTGCTAAATGAAGGCACTTCCCTTCATCACTTCTATTATTACAGTTCTTACAGGTTATCATAGACTCTCTATTTCCTTTAAAACCTTTTCTTTAAGATAATTTTTAAAAAATAAATATCTTTCAGCACAACTTGGCAAAAAGTCATTTTCTTTTCTGTCAATCAATTTAAAGAAATTACGAAAAAATATAGGACATTCATTACAATCAATACCATCACAACTCATACCTTCACCATATTCATCTTTTACCAATCTTAAATTTTTTAGTGGAATATAACGATCTATTTTATTAGAGTTCATTTTCTATTTTGTCCAATAGTTTTTGTTTTCTTTCCTTGCGTATCATATAAACTGCCTTTGCACAGTTTGACCACTTTCCGTTGAGTCGTTCGGGAAGTTCGATATCACTAGTTTCCAAAATTTGATTCACATAAGAACTAATTGAACTCAATCCATTACTAATTTCAAGATCGTTCTCTTTTAGTTTTCTAGAACACCATTTTCTAACTTCACATCTATCAGTACAGACCCGATTAGCAGTATTGAAAAAACTACAATCATCAGAATTAATAACGATCATCCCACTTCCATATAGAGAGTATTTCATCTTTAATTTTTTGTCTTTTATCTTTTTCATGATTTCCTTCAATGTGCCAAAGTGTGGAGTCGAACCACCGAGCATTATTATTTTTGCTCACCGAGTCGGGATACCTTACGATATACCTTCATTGGCATTACTTACTTTTTTAAGAATGTCTTCATTTTCAATAAGAATTTCTATTGTTGCTATAAAAGCAAGAAAATCACATCCGAAAAGTTCTTTTGCTTTTTTGTTCTTTTGCTTTTTTGTTTCATTTTCAAATAGTGATATGACATTTTCCCCACCATTTTCTTTTACATAAATAGCAATTTTCTTAACTGAATCTAAAATTTTGTTCTTTTTCATATTTTTCTCCTAATATGTGTAAATGTTTTACTATACAATGCCGAAAATTTTAATATTCCGCATCGGGGTCGATCAGCACCTGTTTCAGTTTTCCGTTGCTTGCGGTGATAGGACATTCATCCCCTTGAGAGAGAATCAGTACCCTTTTCTTTAACCTAGAAAGGTCAAGAGAATCACACCAACCATCGGTAAGGATAACAGTTGCGTATTTATTGTATTTTTCTACAATGTAGTCAAGAGAGGGTTGAAGTTCAGTTCCACCCATCCCTTTAATCATCATTTTCTTAAACTGATTTTTGTTTTTAACAGTACCCATATCGTGAACCTTAGTATCACATTGGATCATGTTAATTTCAATATCGTTCTGAAAAACATAGGCAAGGATTTTTTCAAAATACCCACCCATTGATCCACTAGTATCAAGCATAACGTTGATACAGGAAGATTGTTTTTTAAAACCTTTGAAAGGAAGACCCTTGCGGTTTGCCTTTGCCCAAGTTTTATTCTTGTTCTGACCTTTGAGGTGAGAAATACCTTTCTTGATTTCTTTCAGATAATCTTTCCGTTTTTTGCGGAGTTGACCGAGTACTGATTCAAAATCACCATCACCAAGTCCACGTGCTTTGATACGTTCAATCATATCTTTTTGCATCTGTTTTTTCAATTCAGCAGGAACTTCATCATCGAGGTGAGTGTCAATAGTTGCTTGACCGTTACCTTGTTTTTCCTGTTCTGCATGGTCGAGTACACTATCAAGATCATGACAATCGATATCATCAGCACCGTTTTTTCCGTAGGAATCTTTTTTGTTTTTTTGACCGTTTCCACTTCCGTTGCCTTTCTGATCACCCTCTTGAGGTTCTCCGTTGCCTTGTCCTTGACCGTTGCCTTTCTGATCACCCTCTTGAGGTTCTCCGTTGCCTTGTCCTTGTCCTTGCTGACCTTGTTGTCCTTGCTGACCTTGTTGTCCTTGCTGACCTTGTTGTCCTTGCTGACCTTGCTTTTCTTTATTGCGTTTTTCTTGTTGTTCACTCAACCAATCATACAGGTGTTCAAAGGTTTTAGGGCCTTTGTATTCTTTGGGAATAAATAATGCGGTATGTTGACCCTTTTCATTAACAGGGATGGTAACAGGAAATTTAGGATCAGTTCCGTGCTTGCGTACAATCTCATTTACGATTATGGTATTGATGATCATGTCTTGAGCAATATTTGATAGTTGCCTATCATAATTCTTTGTAGTTCTTGCACAATGATCGAAGATAAGGTGAAAAATTTCATGAATAGCAATAAAGTTTACTTCGGATTGTTTTAATCCATCAGTAAATGCTTTATTATAGTAGAAGTTAAAACCAGTGGGAGAAACATTGACACCCATTGTAGGCACTTTGTCGGTTCGTGGAAATTTGTTGCTAAAAATACTTCTGAATAATATGGGAATTTAAAAAGTAACCCACTAGAACATTCCGATAACTTCTCATGTATTTTTTGAAGTAAGTTTCTAGGTATTGGGCATACACTCATTTGATCCATATTTTCCTCTCTTTGTTTTTTAATAGGTGAGACCTATTTTACCATGAAAATGCTATTCAGATCAAATTTTTTTGGAATTTTTTTAAAAAAGTGAAATTTGCTGAATTCTGCCCAAATTTCACATATTTCGCATATTTGGACAGAATTCGAATTATCGGCAAAATCTGCTCAAAATTGCCGATTATTCATACATTACCTATTTTTTGGGATTTTTGCCTTTTGTAGGTTTTATGGGTTTTGCATCTTCGGAAAATATTTCATCTTCCTCGTCACTAGTACCATAATTGAAATATGATTTCATATAGGTGTTCAACTTATCCAAAATATCTTGTGTAAAATAAGTTGATGCTTTTTTATAGATTGCCTTTGGAAAGTGTGACTTATCATCGATAACTACTTTTGTTCCACTCTTAGTCCACGGAATGTCGGGGCACTCTATGGCATAATCGATCAACCCATAATAAGGATGAAGACCATGTGTATAAGAAAGAAGATGTTTCACCTTCGTGTTCTCTTTAGAGTCCCTTGCCTTAATCGCAGTTGAATTAATGATGTTACCAACGACTTCTGTACCGTTTTTGTTCTTTGCTTTGGTCAAGGTCAAGATCGTATCGCTGCATACTTAATTCCACCACCCCCTGCCATTACTTGTTGTCCTACACTCATAATGTTTGCATAGGTATGATTAGTTATAATCATTCGTATTCCAAGTTTAGCAAGTTTTACAGTTAGTTGTCGGAATATTGAACAAACTTCTTTGGTTCGTGTCATATCTACTTTCTGTTCTCGTTTCTTAGTATCTGCAATCTCTTTTGCGGAAGGTAGATTTCCTAGACTATCGAGTACGATAAGAACATCAACTTCTCCCTTTTTGTATTTAGTGTTCAGTTCATCTAATACATCATTACATTCAGTATGAAATTGCCATAGGGATGATACAGGATAGTAATTGATCCTATCCAAGTCACACCCACGCATTTCTAGTCGTGATTTATTGATTGCATTTTCAGAATCAAAAATAAGCACGATACCATTCTCATGGTCATTAAGAAATGAATTGATTAGTGAAATAGAAAAGAAAGTTTTTCCTGTTGAACTTTCACCACCTAGACATAAAACAGAAGATCCTGCCAACCCTTTAAAAAGATCGCCTGATATCTGCATGTTAAGTAGGTAAGATCCTGTTGAAATAAATTCATTAGAATCTCCGAGAGTTCCTTCCTTTGTTAGTGTAGCATACTCATTCCCCGATACATCTCGTAAGGATTTGAGTAGACCTTGTACGTTTGCTTTTGCCATTTATTTTTCTCCTTTGTTTTACATATGACCCAATGACTATGAACTAATGCGTTTCGGTGTCGGTGGTCGGTGTTAAACCTGTGAATGTGGCAAATATTTTTTAAATATTTTTAATTGCTATGTCGGTTAATTCTTTTTCAAACTTTGCTATTGCACTTTTAGCATTGGTGTCCATAGCAAGTTTGTTTATCATGTTAATAACGATGATAGAAGTTCCAAGATCCTTTCTCCAAACCTCTTTCTTTCCTTTTTGGTTTTCTTGACCACTACTATATTGTCCTGTAAATCCCATTGTACCCTTTGGGTCAATAGTTGTGTAAGTTCCAAGAGCATAAGCAAATTCATCTGTTAATTGTTTTAATTTTATAACAGAAGTTTTATCTCCCAATTCAATTTCGGGATCTCTTTGTCTTGCCTTATCAATTTTAGTTTTAAGATGTCGCATTATTGCTTTCTTAATTTTTGGTGTATCCGCAAGTTTGAGAGTTGCTTCCATTAAACCTTTCTGTTCTAAGTAATCTGAAAATTTCATTTGTTATCCTTTGTATTATATTATTATTTATATTTCTTCTTTAATAAAACTAGTTTTAATATTGGATATAGAAGAATCAACACCAACATTTGTAATAGTACCCAAGCAGTTCTTAATATTTTTTTTATTAGTTTCATTTCATTAGATACAACCCCACGACCATCCAAAAGGTTGCTTTCCCATATTCTTTATTTATATAAGAAGTTATCCCTTTTACTATTGATAACGTTCCACATACCACTACTGCTATTCCTAGCATTTGCATTTGTATCATTATATTCTCTCCTAGAATAAATTTATCTTATTTTTTTTATAATTCATTATTAATATTTCTGTTGCTATGTCCCCGCCTCTGTTTTCGTAGTTTCCGAACATTTTTTTAAAATTCTTTTTCTTAACATTGAAATTTTCTTTCGGGTATAATTCGTTTAGTTGATCGAAGTCATAATATGATAGAATAAACTTTCCTTTTATTTTAGTTAATACTTCTTTTAACCTATCATGATCCGATTTTTTATATCCACTAAGAGAATATTGTTTTTCCCTTTTGAAGTAAGGGGGATTAACATAAAACATGGTATCTTTGCTATCGTATTTTTCAATACATTTTTCAAAGTTTAAATTTTCAACAGAATATATACTCTTTAATTTTTTTAAATAAAAATCATTTCTTAGTTTATTCTGCAAAGGTTGGTATCTGTTTCCACCACTATTAGAAAAATTTGCTCTAATAGGATTTCTTCCCGAAAACAGGTGACTAACTATATAAGAAAATTTATGTGCCACATCATAATCGGGAGCAATAAAAGGAATAAACTCATTTTTATTGTTAGGGAATAATATTTTATGATAACGATCAAAGTTTCTTTGTTTATATTGTTATTGTTTTTCTCAATGTGATTCAAAAGAGTTTCGGGATCTAGATTGGAACAAAGAAATAAATTGTACATGTATTTATTGATATCATTATATACACACTTATAATTACTAAATCTTTCCCCCCCCTTAAAGTAAACCCAAAATGCTCCAGAGAAGGGTTTTACATAAGTTTTAATTCCACTAGGGAATTGCTTAGATATCCATTCTGCCATATGAAATTTTCCACCAAAATATCGTATCATAATATTTCCTTAAAAAAGTTTATTCTTTTTTGGGGGGTTTATCCTTCTGTATTTTTTTGTTTCGGGATCAAATCTCATTCCATAAATATTGTGTTCTAACTTTCCACTATCCCAATATTTTTTAAATCCATCTGAATACGGACAATCAATTCCTTCAATGTATTCTTCAAAACTTGTCCCCTCTTTTGTGATCTTTTTTCCATTCATCTGTATAGTTTCTTTTAATCCATTTTCAAACCCTTTATACTGATGTGTTCCGCAACAATTGCACCAGTCATTTATTTCTGGTTTTTCTTCGCAACAAACAAAAAAATTTAATCCGTAACTCTTAGTGATCTTTCTGAATCTTTCATATTCATCAAAAATAAAAGGTTGTTCCACTCTATACTGTTGTTTAAATTTAAAAATAGGATAATCTTTTGATCTGAGATAATCAATATAGTCAAAACCCAAACCTTCTCTTAATAATTTTCTTTGATTGCTTAAAATGGGAACTCTTATCATTTCACACACAATATCTTTTGCTCCATTTTTTTGTACCTTAGAAAAAAGGGAACGTGGATCATCTGTTAATTTTGGATATACAGGACTATATCTGACTTGAATTGTGATACCGTTATCAGTTAATTTTTTAATGATCGCAATCCTATCCGTAACTGATGGTGCATTTGGTTCTAGTATCTTTCCCATTTTTTCATCATCGGTAGTAATTGTCATTTGAACTACACAAGGAAATTGTTTTAGAAGTTCTATATATTCATCATCGGCAATAACCAAACCTTTTGTATTTATTATACAGGGGTGCTGATACTCTACCATTATTTTTAATGCTTCATAACTACATCTATATTTTCTTTCCATCTCAATAAAACCATCTGATATATTAGCAAATCTAAAAGGAGTTTTCCTTCTTATTAATTTGGACACAATATCTTGACTAGAAGTTTTATATGCCTTATCCATTGTCTGTCGTATAACATCTATATTTGCAGGTTTTATGGGTTTCCACTTTTTAACGGATTCTAACATATCTTTAGCATAACAATATACACAATCATGTGGACATCCTAGATATGTATTTAATGCTAATGCTTGAGGACAAACAAATCTTTCTTCTCCTCCTGCTAGTTTTATCGGACTATTATATAATTCTTTAGACATACCTGTTTATTGCATCCAATTTATATTTTTTATTTACATTCTTTAATCGTAAATCTATTGATAAGTAACTACTTTGGTTCACCATAATTACATCATGACCGTATAACTTATCGTTCTTTCCGTCTTTCACAACATATTTCATTGCATCTGATTTTAATAATTCGTAGTATTCTTCTCTACCAACATAAATGACCACATCAAAATCTGTATTCAATTTAGTGTTAATAGTATAAGTTCCTTCTAATTCGTATAGTCTATCCAATATGATATCCACTATGGAATATCTATTCTTTTCCTTCATAGATAATTATATAATGAACTTGATTTTAAATCAAATATTTTCTACTTCCTTCGATGCATCTTTGACTCTTTTCCTATCAGCAAGATAAAACTTATCTTTGTTATAGTCTTTAATTAATACGGTTTCCTGTTTAAATTCAATGGTGACTTCTATTCCCAAAAGTAATAGAACCTCTGATGGTACACCTGCTATTTCGATGCTTGTGGATTTCTCGTTATAGACCTTGCCATTATCACCTATGTACCTTCCCTTGAAAAAGTTTCCAACGGAAAATGCACCAATGAAATAGTCTTCTATATCACCATGTTCTTTGTTATGTTTCTGAATTAGGTTAGCAAGTTTCTTGTTCTTTTTAATACGATTAACCATAGTGTCCATCTTATTGGAAAAAAAACTTTTTACTTTTCCTAATACTCCCTTTTGATCATTTACTGCATTTACATCTGTAGAGAAAACAATTATGCCACCCTTGTATTTTGATAATCCGTATTGTTGTTTTGCTACTGCTTCATCTAGACCAAAGATAGTTCTTTGATCCTCGTCAGACGTGTCAAACTTCTGTTCATTAAGACTTACTGCTCTCCACCATTGTCCCTTCGCATATCCTGGTGCATCGGGACAATTGTTTTTCCCATCGGGAGATAACCTTTTTATTTCTTTTAGTTTCATAATCGGTTGCATCCGATATTAATTTTATTGTTTTTAATTGTTTAAAATACTCGTGAAAACTCATTGGTTTTTCTCCTACTTTTTCTTTTCGTGTTTTTTGTACACTTTGAAATATTTTTCGTCTTGAACTTTTATATCCAAGTTAGGCATCTTGCCCTTTATAACACTAGCAATATTGTTGGCAGAACCACCACCACTATATTTAATAGGTTTTTCTATAGATCCCGATATCCTGCTATCGAATGTGGGGTTGCCGTCAACTAAGATAACAAAATCCCATTTTCCAATATCTACTGCGGTTATTTTAACTTTATTTTTCTTCTCTATTTCTTTTAACAAATTAAAAGCAATTGCTCCAAATGTTCCTTTAAGGTTTTCTGAACCTTCAAAAGGTTTTGCATTTTTATATTGTGCTGACATTCCCAACACATTCCCAAATGCTTGTTTTAATTGTTCATCTGATTTTTCTTTTAAGTAGTCTTTAAAACTCATTTTATAATGCCCCTGTATTAGTATTTATATTATAGGATGAAATCTATTACAGATCAAGTTTTTAGAAAAAATCTTGTCCTTTTTTTCTGCACCACTCTGCCAACTTACACTTGACTTCTTTATGTGGGAATTTTTCCCTTTTATATAGAACCTTTCGTGCTTCATAGTGTTTCACAAAATGACCATAACTATCCACAAAGTCAATCAGCATAGCAACGGTTTTTGTTTTGTGTAATCGTAGGGTTCGACCAATTGATTGTAACACCCGAACCTTGCTTTTTGTAGAAGATGAGAAAATTATATTATGTAGGTTTTTTATGTTGATCCCTGTTGAGAAGGTCGGGTAAGATGCTACAAGTATTGCATCCTTTTCATTTTCCATTTGTAGTCTTATCTTTTCCCTATCATCACCACTAACTTTACCATCAACATAAAAGATTTTTTTCCTACCCTCTTGCAATAGTTTTTCATATATCCAAGTTCCATGTTCAATTTTTCTAAAGAGAATTAAAGTGTTCTCTTTTCTTGTCATAGCATAATCACAAATTAATTTTTGTCGAGGGTTGGTAACATCTTCCATAAACTCCTGTTGTTCAATCCAGTCAAGTCTGTTTCAATTTTTTATTTATATCGTTAGGGTATTCTATAACAACTGATTTTATATTAAGAACTGTAGCAAGTCCCTTGTCCATCATCTGCTTACTTGTAATTGCCTTGTACACTTCACCGAACATAGAAATGATTTGATACTTGTTTAATGCTCCGTCCCTTAGTGTACCTGTACATCCCATGCGGTAGTGTGCTTTCGTAGTTTCTTTCAAAATTTTTAAAAGGGACTTTCCCTCTTTGGGATGTCGTACTGTGTGAACTTCATCTGTGATAACAGTTTCAAATTGTTTGAAGTAACTAAAACTTTTTTCTCGTATCAATGGCATAAGACTTTGCCATGTGCTTATGTATATCTTAGCATTGTCATTATCTTTATCCTTACCACCAACTATGGTATGAGTCGGGATAGGATTTCCATAATCTTTAAAATCATATTCCATTTGATTGACTAATGAGATAGTAGGGACAATTAATAAAACCTTTCCTTCGGTATGCTCCATGCACCAACGTATAAACATATAGATAAGCAAACTCTTACCACTACTGGTTGCCGACTCTATGACAGATCTTTTATTTTGTATGGCATAGTACAGGGATTCCATTTGATGGTCGTATGGGACAATCGGTTTCCCTTTACTTTTTAAATCAAGTGTGCTTACAAAATTATCGATTTCTTTTTTGGTGACTTTAGTCTTTGAGTTTAATATTTTTTCATCTAGGATTAATTTATATCCTCTCTCTTTACAGAACTCCCACAACTTAGATAGAAGTCCATACGGCATTATGTTAGTTTTTTTGCTAGTGAGTCTGATCTTTCCATCCCAATAAAACAGGGAAGGGTTCTGCTTACGCAACATCTGATAGTTAGGTACTGTAAAGGTAAAAAAAGAATGGATTTCGTTTAGAGTGCTTTTGTGATCTGATAATAATTTACATTCTACTTCATTGTAATAATCAACTTTCAACATCTTGCTACCCTCTGTGAGGTCTTACAAGGTTATTTATAGAAATTGTGTGTTCGACTTTGTCAATCATATACTTTTATGCGTTCCATTGGAAGTTTGACTCATAATCATATCCATATTTATTTTCTATCATATCATAAAGATCCAATAAAAATTGTTCATCTACTGTTGTTCGATTAATATTACAAAACATTACAGAATCTTCGGGAACGGATATTTCAAATTCAAAGTCTATCATTTTCAAATCAGATTCTGGTCCGATAAAAGTTCCTGTGTATGGTCTGAATCCAGGTTCTACATCATCCAATTCATTCTCTCCCCAAAAATATTCAGAAAAATCTTGACTTAAATCTTTATAAATACCATAATCTTGATCACAATCAATTAAACAAAAATACTGTGGTACAGTATCTGTTGTTCTACTCCATAGTCTATATGGTATGCTTTGTGTTGTTAAAGTTTTTGTTATTCCTATTCTATCTATTGGCATAAAATTTCCTTATAGTTATTTATAAATTATCTATCTCTTTTAAAACTAACTTTCTCATAATAGTTTTAGCAAAATCTTCAAACTCAACATCTGTTATTAATCCATCTTCAGTATTCTTCATTATATGATCATATAGTTTACAACAGGCATATCTTTTATTACAAGAAAATTTGCGGTAGTAACATTCCTCACATCGGTCTTCGCAATCACCTTCTTTTTTAATAATGTATTCAAGAGTTTCAATTTTGTTCATCTATATTTTTCTTGGTTTCTTTTTCTAATAAATCGGTTAAATCATGTACCGAATACACCGAAGTCAAATCTTTTTGCGATTCCAATGTCCATTTTGTTCTCAACTTTCTAACCTTTGCGGTAATAGGAATACTAGTGATAGTAATATCGGGAGTCGGAAATCTGCATACTCTCATTTCTTTTTCTTTTTTGGTTTTACATATTTATATTTTAATGCAAAAACAAATCCCGATGGTTGGGACATAGGTTGTACTCCAACAATCTGGTTTGCGATCATGCTAGGATATGCCCTTCTAAATGCAGGAAGAATTGTCCGTAGTACAGGTTTACAAACTCTCATGGCAAATTGGTAACTTTAATTTTCTTTATGTACAATGGGATATATGGTGACCATATATACTTACTCATAGGATCTCTACAAACTCTCATATCTTTTCTATTGCTTCTATTTTTTCTTGCTTCTGTCGTTTCTTATAGTGGTCACATTCCTTGTGTATATACTTTCCTTTTTTTCCTCGTCTATCTAGATCAACACAATCATAACATTCACTTTCCATTTCACTATCATAATCGGGATCGCATACAACTAACCATTTTTCTTCATTTATATAATCTTTTGATTCATCGTCCAATACTAGGTTGGAATATTTAGGATGTTTGGTATTGATCTTAAATCTGTACGGACAAGATCCAACTTTTCTTTTACAGTTATTCATAGTTTTTCTATCTCATTTAGTTTATCATTTTTATCGTGGTAAAAAATTATAACCTTAGTTCTATTATCCACACCTGTTAATTTTTGTTCGGTGATCCAGTTTCCATATTGGTCATTTCCACTCCATGGAGTGTACATATTTTCGGCATAATTACAAACATCTACTTTTATTATTTCAACGGATGGTTGTGTTTCTAACCAAGAATTTATAGTATATTCTATATTAGTTCCAACACCATTATCGTCAAATATTTTACACTTCATTTTTACTGACCATTTCGGAACTTCTGCCACTCAATATAAGATTTAATATTCCAAGCAAGTCCCTTCTGCTCTGCGGTTATCACTTCCATTTCCTTTAACTCTAACGAGATTTCATCATAGAGTTCTTGTGCTTTAACCACTTCATCATCCCTGTCTATAAATGCTTGCAGTTCTTTTTCATTGTCGGGCACTACATCATGCTCATGTGCATAATATATTCTTTTGTCGGCACGAACCTTTTCAAGATTTGTTTTTGCTTTCAACGCATCCTTTCCTAACCTAGTACACTTGACTATGTGATTAGCAACATGGATACTGTTTTGAGTAAGTTGAAGTTCAAGATTAGTGCTTTCAAATTTTAAATTCTTAAAACACTCTTGCCTAAAATCTTCTGTAATTTTAAATTGTCTTTCCATCACTTCTCCTGTTGTAATTCTTCTCTTATCTTTTTTAATTCTTTTGCTATACGTTCTAGAAAAATAACTCCACAAAATATACTAACTCCTATAACAAATAAAAAATAGGAGATCATTTTTTCTTACTCTTTTTATTTATTTCGGAAACAACTTCACACCAACATTTTTCACACAAGTCTATATCATCTGTTTCACCATCACGATCTGATCCATAACCATGATCATGAGTTATATTAATGTATGCTCCCATTTCAACATCTTCATTTGTAATTTCTTTTTCACACCTATCACATATTATTTTAGTCATACTAAATTAACCTCCTCTGCCAATTGCCGTAATCCCTGCTGATTGCAATATCTAAAAAACTTTGCCTGTGATCCCTGTTGATTGTATTCCTTATATTCTTTAAGAATTTTTTGTTGAATACTTTTAGGTATCATAGTTAAATCAATTAGTTTTCGGTTCTGCACGAACCTTTCTTTATCTTTATTGGTCATAAAAACACTTGCTACTGCTTTCATTCCTTTCTTCTTATACACTTCAAACATTTCATTTAACTTTGTAGTAAGAACTCGTTTCTGATTGACTCCTGCCGTTGCTAGGGTATTTGCAGGGGAAAAGATATTAGGAATACCATCACCCGAATCACCTTTAATTAAATGTTCAAACTTGAAAAATACTTTATCATAATAATCTAGAAAAACATTTTTCATAGAACAAAATTGATAAACGTTTGGGTTAATCATTAGTTGTGCAAAATCATGGTCTGGAGAAATAATTACATTGGTATCAGCACCATTTTCTTGACATAACGTTCCGATAATATCATCTGCTTCAACACCGTCAACTTCAACTATAGTCCAAGGTAACTGTTCTTTCAATAAAGTTACAAGGTTTGCAGTTTCTCTTATCCTAATTGCCTTTGGGATAATTTCTTTAGCATACTTTCTACTGTGTTTATAAAACGGAAAAATTTCATGTCTCCAATATTTTCCCTCACTAGTTTTCTTGTCAATACATATAATAACGTTCGGATTTTTATAATTACTTTTCAGTTGTATTACATAATCGATTATTCCCGAATGTAAAGACCTAAAATCTTTATATGCTTTTCGTGCTAATTCATTTTGTAACCCATAAAGTTTCCTGTAGACAATGTTGCTAAAATCAAATAGCAAGTTAATAGGTTTACCCGATTCATTTATTTGTTTTATAGTTTGCTTTCTAGGCAGGGTATCGAAATTACTTTTTGCCATTCTTCCTTTCCTGTTCCTTCTTTGCTTTCTTTGCTATATCTTCTAGCATATTATTATCATATGCCCACCTAAGTGCTTCGGATGCAACTTGATCTACGGTCTTACCTTCTCTCTTAGCAATAGTATTAAGTATAGACCATGTTTTATCATCTATACCTTCAATCTCTACTTCAACAAGACCATCTTCATTTACTTTTGGATCTTTTTCTTTTTTCTTACTCATTGTTTTGCTCCATCAACAGTACCTTGTAATACAAGCATGTACTGATTTCTAAAATCCTTCGGAATCATGTTATAGAGTTTTTTCAGTTTACGATAAAACCTTTTGTTTCCGAAAGGTTGTGATTTTAATTTTTTGGGGTCAAGCATTTTTCCTGTTACCACACAAAACTTTTTAATCCTCTTTGCTACTTTTTTATTCATCAATTTCTCCTTTATTGTATTTAAAACTTTTTAGTGCATAAGTTATTTCTGGTGGGTCTGATAGTACGGTACACTTTGTACACTCTACATAGTAAACATTCCCCTCTCCCTTGTGCATTGCTTCTAATTTATCTACTTGATCTTTAATCGTCATAGATTTTAATTGAAACTTAGCACCGAGTTGTTCATCTGTTCTTACCCTTGTCTCCATCAACTTTAATTTTTGATATTCTTCTACGGTCATAATATTACTCCTAACATTTCTTCAACGTTGTTATATAATTCTTCCATAGTTCCATTGTTATCTATAACAGAGTTAAAATCATATTGACACCATTCGTTTTCTGATTTATGGGAATCACCATCTGTACCCACTCTCTGCCCTGCATCTATATGCCAAATATCTCCACCAATATTTTTTATTGCTTTTATCTCATTGAGAAATCGTACATCGGGGACTATAATGTTCATGTCGGGATTTTCTTCTACCCATATTTTAAAACGATTAACCCAAATATTATTTTTTATTTTCTTTCCGAACCCTTTATGAATAGATGGTAAATATTCTCTAAAAATATCAGTACCAACTAATTGCAATAATTTTCTAGGAGAAATTCCCCACCGTTCATCTACGGTTTCTTTAACAGATTGATCTCCCCAACATTGTTCATCAGTAAGACCAAACATTTCTTGAACACCTCGTTTAAGAGGATCGGCAAAAGAATATTTAGTGAAGTGATATTTATCAATTAGGATTTTTGCTACGGCATCCTTTCCATGTTTTTTCTTTCCACAGATTCCTATAATTTTTCTCATTTCTATTCCTTCTAAAAATTTGATACACTATTATATAATGAATAGTGTATCAAATCAAATTTATTTCTTCTTATCTGCGGTTTTTTGGAAGTCTTTTATTTGACAAACATCCGTTTGACAACCATCTTCCCCTATTCCTTTGGTTCTTATTTTATTAAGATTGTATTTTTTGAGTTTTGATGCCATCTTCTCATACTTCTCTTTTGTTATCTGTTCATAAGGTGCTTGCTTATATCCATGACCTTTCAAAGGAAGAAAAGAAACTGCTTTTAATCTGTGGTCAAAATACTTCAATGCTCGTTTAAGATCATCTTTCTCTTTCTTATGAAAGGATACTGTGATACTGACTTGATTATCACTCCAATGGTATTGATACAATGAAGCATTTTCAAGTTGCTCCCAAACAGTAACATCTTCTTTACCTATAATGAAATTCTTATCGTGAATTGGAAACTCCACACAAGCAGAATTTTTATTATACACATCGTCTTCTACCTTATACCCTGCATCTTTTAGGATGGGAATGTAGTCACTATTTTTATCAAAACGAATTCTTCTTATGTAATATTCTGAATGAGGATAATGAATTCCAGGATTGACTTCTGGCAATAAACTTATAGTTCCCGATGGTTTGACCGTAGTTTTCTTTTTACTCTTCGGAACGCACAACCAATCAGAATACTGTTCATCGTAGTCTGTTATATGTGCATAACCATCGTCACACCATTCTATCATACGTTGCTGACCATGCTTTGCAAACGCATCTATGATTCCACTTTGGGAAATTCCCATCCTGCGGTTCTTCATCATAACAGCATTTGTTTCTGCCCAATGTGTATTAACAAGTGTTACGGACTTCGCATAGAGGTATGCTAGTTCAAGTGTTTCAATAAATTCATCTAAGGTATCATGATTAGATGGAAAGGTTTCTACCAAGCAACAGAGTTCAAAACTTTCAAGTGTTTGTTCCCCACATTGGAAAGTAAATAGTCCATCATAACCTTTTTTATTTTTATTCGTTATAATACCAACAGTATGATTATCGTCAACTGTAATATTATAAACTGTTTGTTTTTCTTTTAAAAATTCAACACGAACTACTCTGTGATTATATTCTAATTCTTTTTCTTTCAGAATAGAATATGATTTTAGAGCATATTCATTTTTAGAATTTTTATTGATCCTAAAAGGAACATTACTTTTTTTACACTCCGATTCCCATTCTTTTTTCGATGGATCTCTTTGCAAATTCTCTTTAAGGTTTTTGTACACCATCATCTGATTGTGAAGAACATCTTTTTGTTTGTTTTCAAAAAACTTTGATTGTCCTTCTTTTCTTTTTTGAATGTGGTACTCTGCTTTGTTTACACATGCAGTAGAACAAAAAGAAACTTCCCTTTTTGAAATAGGAAGAACTAATTTCTCACCACAAGTTTCACAATATTTAACAACAAATAGTTTTTTGTCTTTCCATAAAGTCTCCAAGTCTGTTGTCTTTTCAAACTTTTTGTACCAATCTACATTTCTTTCTTGTATTACAGATGAAATTTTTTCTTTGACTTCTTTATTATCCATTCCATACTTAATAGAATTTCTTAACATTTTTAAGTATTCGGAATCTTCACATCTGTTTTTTGTTTTTTCTCCTATTTTATTTTTGGTTGTTTCAGAATGTTTTTTTCCATACATTCCATTGTTTTTCCCTGTATTATCCTTTGAAGAATGATATTGACAATGATCTTTAAACTTCATTATCTCTAAATTTTCTGGGGAATTATTCAAAGAGTCATAATCTTTATGATGTACTACTAGTCCACCTTTTACCCAACCATTACTTTTAGATTCTTCATAAATAGAATCCCACTTTTCGGGTTCGTTGAATTTAGAAATCATCCTATGTTCAAAAATTTTATCTTTGTTTGAATCCAAAGTATTACAATATGTTCTGACATATTCTTTTCCTTTAGGATTAATTTTCTCAAACCTTTTCTGAAACCTAGTAAGACTATCACCAACTTTTAATTCAGATGCTTCAACAGATTCTCCGTTTAATAATCTAAATTCATGGTTGTGTGTAGTATCAACATGAGTACCATCGTCTAGATGAACTCGTACTATTTCTTTTTCTTTTCCTGTTATCCGTGGGTTTCTTCCCCATTTAATTTCAACCATTCCTTGTGAATTGACAGAATAAACAGGAACATCAATACCCTCTTCTGCTAGTTGTTTAATAGGAACTGCATTTCTACCATCAACAACGGCAACCAACGTATCACCAACAAGACATGGGTTCACTCCTCTTGCTTGACTATCTTTCCATGTTGCTCCATCTGCTATTCGACCGAACTTTCTTGCTTGATCTAACCAAACGATTCCAGGTTCTCCGTTGACCGCAACACTCTCTATTATTTTTTCGTAGTCACTTCCAACCTGTGCAAACACACTATTGTTAGATGCCCACCTGTGGGATTCCAACTTAACAGGATCTTGTTTCATTGTTAGATAATCCATATCATCTATTCTACCTAATGCTATCTCTGCATTTCTTCTAACGTTCCCTGCAATAACACACTTTCCTATGAAGTTCATAAGATCAACAATATCGGTAGAAGTAAGTTTTTGTCCGTCCCTTTTATCCAATAATTTTTCTATATCATCCATCAAAATTTCTAATGGTTTATATCCACTAGAAACACCACCGAACCCCTTGATAGGAGTTCCTTCTGCCCTTATCTGTGAATAATCATAAATGTACTTAGTGCCACCAAACAGGTATGCTTGTAGTTGAAGTCTCAATGTTTCAACCCAACCTTCCCTTGTATCGGGAACAACATAAGCACCATTGATCCTAGAAGGATTTTTAATCTGTATTTTTCCTTCTCCTCTAGTGTCAAAACCAACACCAACACCTAGCATACTCATGTCCATCATGAATTCAAATGCCCTAGTGCCTTTAATATCTATATCTTCTGTACTACAAAACGCACAATTGTTCAAGGCTGCTGACCCATGCTTTTCAATAAACGGTGTTCCCATGATCCACAACCCACGACCTGGTGGAAGAAATTTAAAATTCCACATAGCACGATACATCTTCTGTGCAGTACGTTGTGCTTTTCTACTGTCCCATGGAAGACCCAAACTCATACAATGTTGTTTTTGAATTGTGAAAGTTCCTTCAACTACTCTTTTTAATGTTTGCCAAAATTCTTCTGTGCTACCATCGGGTAACGATCTAGAATATGTTCTCTTATATGTTACATAACCAACAAAACCCCATTTGGGTTGTTTACCTTTAAATTCATCCAAGAAGTTTTCCGTCAATTTGAAATTTTTAGTATCGTACATGAAATCCGAGTCTTTAATAACTCTTGAATTGTTTATCATTTATTTTATCCTTTTTATCCTTTCAAATATTTTTTATTTAATTGCTCCATTACTCCTTCATATGCTTTATTCAAACTTACTTTTGTGTTATATAGTTCTGTTATATTCGCTCCACCGACTAGTATAAAAACTAATTCATTCCTGTCACCATCAGAAACTTTTTGTACTCTAACTATGTTATCGGAATTTAATGTTCCCGATAATTTTGTTTCTATCCACATAATTTTCTCCTTCTTAATCCCACCAATATTCTGAATACTTTTCAAAAGTATAAAAGAATCTTCTCTTATGGTACTCATTCCTTTCATTCCAAATTTTATTTATTCGACTATGCACTTTATCTGCATATTCATTTTCTTCACTTGTTTTACATTTTTTATAAAGCAATCCTTTCCAAACACGATTGCCGTGTTTATCGGGTTCACCGAAATCCATTCGTGAGTTTCCGAATTTTTTTCTGTGAAGATCAAATAATTCTTCTACACACTTGTAATCCTCGGTCATGTAAGATAGATGATGTAGTGCATATTGCATCATTATACTTACTCTTTTAGTGCGAGTATGTGATGCATACTTAGTCATACATACATCCATATCTTTTAGTTTATGTTCTATCAACTCATACAGGTAATGATAATCCCAATCGTAACTATGATATCCACGACCAAACCATTTCAGACCTCGTTTGAAATTTCTAGGAAAGTTTCTAATTTCTGTTTTGATATTTCTGAAGAGTCTCCAAAGAGGATAATAAACATATTCACACCAAACATCAACAAATTTTTTCATCACAAATACTCCTTCTCTATCTATTTATATTATAGGTTATCGATCTCTTTTAACTTTTTATTTTTGATAACATTCTCAACTATTTCTTGAACTTCAAATTTTTCAAGGTTAGTGTACCAATCATAGTAAGTTTGATTTTGTTTATTAATATGTTTCAACTTTACCATACCACCCTTTGTTATCTCAACTACAACTGCTTCATATAATAGTTGTGGAAACTCTGATGTAATTTTATAAATGAACCTATCTCCCCTTTTTAATACAGTTTGTGTCATAACAAAACTCCTTAACCTTAATTAAACTTCACTTGATCGCAAAATTCTATGAGATAATGCATCATGTGAATTTCTTTATCTACTGCTTGATTATGCGTTCTTCCAAATTCCCCTGTGATAACAATAGCAACAGGAATACTTTTTTCGTTTATGAAATCCTTAAACCTATCATACAACTGACGGTATATATTAGTTGACCCAACATAATTATTTATAATATATTCTCTTACAGATTTAAAGTCTTGATCCTTTAATGCTTGTATCAATGGTTGTATATCAACACCATCTAGTCTATACTTAACATTTTCATCTGTAAGAAAGTCTGAATTTTGTTGTAGAACATTAATCATCTTTCTGATATCGGGAAAGTATTTCTTGATAATAGAAACTAAAATATTTTTATTATACTTCACCCCCTCTGAATCTAGGATGTACTCCAACCGTTTTAATATCTTACCGCAATGTAATTTCTTATCCTCAATAGTGAACTCAAAGTCATGCAACCTGCTACGGATCGCATCGGGAACTTTATCAACAAAGTTACAAGTCATAACAAAAGAACAGTTACCTGAAAATTGCTCAATCATTGGTCTTAGAGCAGGGAAGAAAGCATTTGATGTTACACCATCAACTTCATCTAGTAATACAACCTTTTTGCCCTTGCCTTCAAAAGACATTGTATGTGCAAAGTGTTTTACCTTGTCCCTAAGTAATCCAACATCTGCTTCTAAGGATGCATTAACAAATAACATATCCATATTAAGATCGTTTACCAATGCCTTTGCTAATGTGGTCTTACCAACTCCCTGTATGCCATGTAAAAGAAGGTGCGGTATCTCCCCACCATCTACATAAGACTTACATCGTTCAAATATAGCATTATCTAATATTAGATCATCAAGTGTCTGTGGACGATATTTTTCTACCCACAGAAATTGTTTTTGTTGTTTACTCATTTGTTTTTCCTTATAGTTTTCTTGTTTGTGTTTCTTGCTTCTATGATCTCTGCTATTATTGACTTCTTATCGGACTTTGTGAGTACTATTCCTGCAATCAATCCAAAAAGAAAGAAACAAGAACAGGATATACCAAAGATTTTTAGCACGACTATATCAAAAGATTGTAAATACATCATGTTTTCCCCTTATGTATATTGTATAATGAAAGATGTTTTAAATCAAGTTAATCGGCAATCCCTGCCCATCTATTGTTCATTTGGTCAATGTCACTCTTTACATCCTTTAATAGGTTAGTATAAAATTGACTTTCATCTAGGTCAATATTATAACCAACAGAGTATTTTCTAATCTTTTCTTCTTTTGTTGCTTCGTTTGTTAGTTTGACAAGTATGTGTTGTGTTATAGATTCGGGATCGCATTGCACACGAATCATTAAGTCATACCCTTTAAAATGGTTTCTAGGTATCACTCCCGAAATTGCTACATCAAGAATTTTTCTAGAATTTTTCAACTTTGTACGTTCTTCTTTCTCTTGTGATTTTTGTCTATTCTTTTTTTCTAACTCTTTTTGTTTGCGTTCTCTTATCTCTTTACGATATGCTATTCTCCAATAGATGTATTTTCCAACATAAAAAAGATATTCAAAAAATCCTAATTCTTTTTTATTTTCCATTAATCCTCTTTAAACATTCTACTGCATATCTCACTTGATATTTACAATCATCAAGAGCATCATGGTGTACACCTTCACGATTGAATTTATTTTTATGCAAATCCTCTTTGCTATATTTAGCAAGGTGAACAATAGTTCGTAAATCTCTTGCAGACCTGTAATGAAAGGGTGTCTTCATATTTAATTCTGTATATGATCTAAGTATAATAGATGCATCGAATGTGGCATGTGACCAAACACTTGAAGCACCTTTACAGAATTCTGAAAATTTCTCATACACTTCTCGTATAGGTTTTGTTATTTCTTCATCAAAGAAAACACACTTACGTGCTTCATCGGATTGTTTTAACCACCAAAGAACTCGTATCGGCATCCATCTCCAATCCTTCATCTATTGCTGATTGTAAATTTATATTCATTTTAAATGTATTACCAATCTCACCCGTTTCTCTGTCAAAATAACATGCACCAATTTGACACACCAAAGGATTAGTCCCTTTACCCAAACTTTCAATGTCTAGCATTAAGTCTTTCATTTGCGTTTAAATCCCATCATTTCAATTCCAAGTTTATAATCTTGTAACCGATTTTCCATACGTTCACCCGATTTTTTTGCTAACTTCACTTCTTTAATTATTCTCTTAATGAACGATTTTATTTCCTTTGTAGGATTCAGTTCAAGAATATTCTCTGCAAAGTAAACTATATCTTCATGTCTAGAACATATAGTTTTAATTTTCTTCTTCATCTTTCTTAGGTTTTTTAACTTCTTTGTAACCTATTTCATCTATAAGACCCTGTTTGTTATCTTCAACAAATTCAAGAAATTGTTTTAGTGAAGTCGCAGTAATAGAAATATTTTTCTTTGAAAAATTCCAATCACCACCATCTTCCTTACGCCACATTTCCATGATTTGTAAATACTTTTTTCCTTTGTATTCCTTCAACTCAATATTGAGTCCCTTTCCATAACCTTTATCAATAAATGTTTTCATATTTCCTCCAAACTGTCCCCTAGACTTCTCTAGGGGACATGCAGTTGTTATATTACTTGAGAGTAATACCTTTCTTGGCAAGGGTTTGTGCAGTAATGCGACCGAAGTCAGCACCCGCAATTTTTTTAATAGCACTTGCTTCTTTTGTAGGAACAGTTTTAAAAGTTGAACCGAAGTGTGATTTCCTTAGTCCCTTTGCTACTTTCCTTACATGAGAAGCATCATAACCTTCATACTCTGTGATTGCGTATGATTCGTAAACTGCTACTAATTTGCCATTCTCGTATTGTTTTACTGGTGTTGTCTTTTTCATTTTTTATCCTCCAATAGATAAATATTTTATTTAACTTAATTTTTAAGTTCTGTTATATAAGTTAAATCTAATTTATAAACTTGTTCACATTCAAAAATCTTGAATGATAATAACTCTGCTAGTGTACCTTGTGCAAGAACTTTTTTCGTGTCCATTATGCTGATACCTGTATGTTCCGATTGACTTCCAAGTTTTCCACTTGTTAATTCATAAGCAAAACTAAATAAATAATCTTTTTGTTTTCTTCCTAATCGTGCTAGTTGTGCCGTCCACGACCCACCACGATCCACGAACCTTAACCGTATCCAACCTTTATTCATTAGTTCGGACATTATTTCGTTTCGTGCCTGCCCTTCCTGTCCTAGTCTTTCACCATATTTATCATGAACCTTTTGGATATAATCTTTATCAACTCCAAAGGTTTTAGGATCATTTCTAATGCTATGTATGTGTCTAGTTTCAACAGGAAGAATTTTTCCTTTAGGGTCTACCCAAAATGCTTTGTACTTAGTTCCGTGAATGTATTCGTATAGTTTCATATAATTATTTATACCAAAAAACCCTGCTAGAGGAGTTTCCTTCTCTAGCAGGGACAAATAAGGGGGGTTCTAAAAACTACTCCTGTGCAACAATAACGTAAGTCAAAGGATTTGTTTTTCCCTTCAACGTTACGGTTTTGTCATTGAGTCCCACCACATAATCATCGGGTTCAATCATTGCTAATTTTTCGGATGATATTGACACCTTTGTTATGTCTTTGTCGGGGGCAACATCTATGGCATAGGTGTTACAAGAGGAATTGTCTACGTCAGTTGCAAGTGCCTGTTTCTTTTCAAACACAACATTTGGAACTTTCAGAATAGAAATTTGTTTTTGGAGATTTTCAAATTCAGTTTTTGTGAAACTGAAAGTTGAAGTCGGTTTATCTACCTTCGCAGGAACTTCATCAGTACCTTCTAACATTATTTTTTTAGAAGGGGGAACAACGATACAATTTTTTTGAGTGAATCGATATTCGTTTTTACTCTTACCTTCTTTGATCACCAACTTAGAAACTCCAACTTCTATAACAGGAGAACCATAAAGAGAAAGTATGGATAAAAGTGAATTAACATCATAGATGCCAAAATCATTTGTTAGTTTTATCTTATAATCATAGTAAGCAACGATCTCTTTATCATTACTTGCTACACCCAATGTATCAGATTGAAAAAACATCTGTGGGTTTATACTAGTCATTGCCTTTAAGATATTGATGTTATCTTTACTCAAAGTCAAAATTGTTTTCTTTTCTTCTTTTTCAGAAACTCATTTGGTTCCTCCATATTGTTTTTATAATTATATAATGAATCGGTTTTCAAGTCAAGTTAATCTTTGTAAAATTCTACCGAAACACTTAATATAAAATTAATAATTAACGGTAAAAAAATTACTAACCACGACCAATCGATATTCCCTGTGAGTTTAAGCACAAGGAATATCAAAAAAAGAACTGTTAATAAACTCATTGTCATTAACCTAATTCTTCGGGGCAAGGATAGTCGTTCTCTGAACCTTCGTAGAAAACAGGAATGTTATGTTCTTTAGCAAACTTGATTTCACCTTTAGTTCCTTTGGAAGTTTTCCACCCCTTCATTACAAACATTGCATCACATTTTAAAAGGATAGCAAGGTCACCCTCGATCCAAGTTTTATAACTAAGACCAAGTTCGGAATCCTCATACCTTTCATAGTGTGCTGTGTTAAGGTGAGGAGTAATAACTGCCCAACCCCTTCTCCATAGTTTAATAGACTTCATTTCCGCAGTTCGGATATTGTGTTCAATTCCCGACCAATCTAATTCTTTGTCTTTGTCTTTTGTCCATGCAGTATATTTTCCTGCTACATAAATTATTTTCATTTTGATTCCTCCAAATAATTTGTTAATCCTGTACTCATATCAATTTTATCGATATAAGAGTAAACATGTTTCCTTTCTATTGGTTTTCTGTTTTTTATCCTATGAATAGTTTTATATAAAGCAGAAAACGTCAAAAGCATAATTATAAATGTATAGAAAGAATATTTCAGAAACTTTTTTCATTTTATTTTATGAGGTCTTCGTAGATCCCACCATTCTCTTTTATTTTTAAGTCTTCGTAATTTGCAACCACTTTGCGTTCAAATTCGACTTTAACATCATTCAATACACCTGTTATATCTGACAATGTATTGTATTTAAGACCTTTACGTTTAACAAACTCTTTAATGAGCATCGTTATAATATAGTTAAGATCACCCTTATTGTTTCCTGCGAAATCAATACGTTTGGACAATTTTGCAACTAATCCGTTAAAGTTCTTTCTGTCCTCTTGTTTAATATATGGCATTGTTTTTTCCTTCAATGAAATTATATAATGAATCCGTTTTCAGATCAAATTTTTAACTCTCACCCCAAATAGGAGATAAGTAATTGTTCAAAAATTCTCCCTTGTTTTTTATGTAAGAATTTATCATAGGCAAATAGTCACTACCCAACTTGCTTTTGACCTGTAAGATAGATGTGTATTCACCAACACATAAAACATTGACTTCTGTGTTACCACCATCGTCCACGACATTTTTAGATAGTTCAAAAACACCATCTTGCATTTTAAAAACCACCAATTTTTTACTTTGGAACAACGCCTTTGCACCATTTCTAGGACTTAGACTTGAAATAATGTGAACAGGTCGCAACCTAGTGCCACTATTACCACATATCAATTGTACCTTGATCTCATTAAAGACTTCCCATTCTTCTAGATACCAACTATAATCGTTTATTCCTATAGAGTTCTCTTTAAAAATATCAAGTATCTTTTGATCATCATCAAGTATTTTATTATCTTTAATTATTGTTTTATTTTTCTTAAACATAATTCGTTTATTTTCGGGGAGTTTTCCTTGTAGTTCCCTTTCTACAATCAATATCTTTTTCATTATACTAGGAAAAAGATAGTTGTAATTAGACCTGCAATACCCACACAAGAAAGAACGAAGTCTTTAAAAGATCGTATTTCTTTTTCTTGTGTGAAAGTTTTAAGTGTTGGAAGTCCATACACTAGTGTTGCCGACATAAAAAGAAAAAACAAAAAGATGCTTACAGGATGCGATCCCCCCTCTCGATAGACTTCCTTTATTATTGTGTTTGTAACAACAGGTAATTGTGTGAATAAATTTGTGAACGTATTTATATTTGACATTTTAGTTCCTCCGTTTCCTTTTCATTTATTTATATCAGTTAGTTCTTTTGCTATTAGATAACTCTTATGATGGAAGTGACCATCCTTATCAAAGTAAATGTCCATAGGTTGGAGTTGTAATATTCTTTTTATCACATCCAACATTTTTCCATTCTCTTTTTCAAGTTTAGAAAGTCTTCTCTCATAACTATTTTTTTGTGCTATGTGTTCTGCTTTTCCCATTTCGTTTTCCTTTCCTATCATCTTTCATCCATCGAATAAACCCTGTTACGTTTATAGTCGTAGTGATGGGAACTATAACATAGATCCCCCACGCATTTTTAGTTATCAAAGTATAGATAACCCAAAACGTTCCAGATGCAATACCAAATAAAAATCCCCACTTTACTTTTTTACTTAGGAGAAATATTTGTGTTGCTTCAAGAAGTCCACCAAAGATGGACAAAAGTTTCGTAGTTCATTTAGTTTAATATATATTTTGAAAGCATAGGAATAAAAAACAAAAGAGTTGTTATTCCTAAAAAAGCACTAAAAAGAATTCTATCTTTATAGTTCTTATAAAGGTTATCCGCATCCTTCTTTTTCCATCCACGAGTGTGCATCTTAAACCCTGCATAATATATAGCAGAGATGGATAAATTAATGAAGGATAGAATTCCGAATCCTATGGTCGTTAATATCATTGGTGCGTTCATTTTTATTTCCTTAAATAAAATACGATACTAAAAAACCAAAAATAAATGCACCAATGATAAATGTTACTAACATTGCTATTGATAAATGTGATATTTTGTGCATGATGTTCTCCTATTTCTTTTCTACAACAAAGTGTATTATACTTTGTCCTATTGTGGCAACTACTATTCCAAAAATGATCCTGCCAAAGAACATTTTGAAGACCTGCATGTAGGTCAGATGGTCATTAAGTACATAGTAATGTGTTACTGATAAGCAGAGTATGATACCATACAATAGTAATGCTCCACCAATGACCGCACCCAAGATTTTTTTAATTTTATTTTTCATAACTTCTTTATATCATCTAATTTGATGTCCTTCAATTGTTCTCTCAATACCTTTTCCAATGCATCATCTTCTACATAAAAGGGATCAGATGCTCCAAGCATCCCTGTTGCGTTTCCTATGATCTGTCCCAACCTCATGTCGGGAAAGCACGTCCAATACTCAAGTATTAAGTTCAAAATCTTTCTAATTCTTTTCGGGTCTCGCATTTTATATTTCCTGTATTGCTTGAAGTTTTAATTCTTTATCCAAAAGTCTTTTTCCTAAAATTTTCATTCTTTTATGCCAAATGAATCTTCTATCCATACTAGCAACCATGTCACAAAAAGTACAATCACCTTTGTTTGTATTTCCTTTACAAAGGTTTCCTGTTTTCAATGGGCAACTGCCTGTTTCAGAAGCACACTTTAAAATCCGTCTCCAAGTTCTAGGTTTCATTATAGAGTCTCCTCTATTGCATCAATTATTTGTGCTCTAAGAAAACTACGTATTGCTTGACCACCATTACTGTTCGGGTTCAGTTTATAGTATCCCTTCCTACCAACATACTTATGTATTAAAAGATCGTTGTCCTTCATAATTTTAAAGTAAGTTCCATAGTGACCTCTATATTTCCTGTCAGAATGATATGTAACATCAAAAATTTCATTTAGAATGTCGCATTTCCTTTTCCAATCAACACAACTGATCCCTATTTCTGCCCAAAACTTTTTTATCTTTTGTTCGGGGTCATTCTTATAATAAAGTCGATCAAACATTTTTATAGTTCCTGTATAATATCATCAACTTTAAATTTTCTTTCAAGTCGTTCTATGATATTTGATTTTGTTTTGCGAACAATCTGCTTTAAAAAGAATATACATTGATCCCTATCTTCTTTAATAAAGTCAATCAATGCTTCGTATTTTTCATTAGTCATTGCTTGCTCTGCATCGGGAAGTTCGGGTTCATCTGCAACTGCTTGAATTATTTCTTCTTTAGTCATTACTTGTTGTTCCTTATTCCCCTTTTGCTTGTTGTATCAATTCTATTGCTTTCTTGATAAGTTCTATATTGGAAGGATCAATTTTGATATTTTGTAGATTAACACCGAGAATGCAACCCTCGTTATCAGAAGTAAGTCTAACAACATCATCACCCCAACGTCCATTTTTTTTATCCCTTATAAAATATTTTCTAGAGAACCACTTACGTCTAAACTAGGAAGTCTAAGTATTTTTTCATACTCACCTTTCTTAATTTTCACTAAATCTTCACTTTCGTTTTCTAAAATTACGGAGATACTCTGTTTTTTCAGATCATCGGATTGTTCCCAATTATTAAAATAACTTACTGAATCTTCGTTGTTGAAAGAATTTTTCAGTTCTTCAATAATGAAAGCATTGTTCTGATCATTTTTTGAATTCCTTTGCAGGGAAATTAATGAATTATCCAACGCATCTTTTATTATATCTCTTGCTCTACCAATAAGTGAAATTAAGTTCTTGCTGAAATTTTTTCTGATGGTCGCAACAGATAATGCTCTTGTTTCGATGTGCAAATTCCGTACTGTATAGGGAAGTCATTTGTGTCATGGGTTCTGGTTGGTCATAGGATATATGCATCTTACAGGATTTTACATCATTATCATAATAACTGTACCTTGTGGAATCCTTCAAATAAACCTTAACAGGAATCCCCATAATTTTAATTTTGCGTTCCGAACTCATTCCGAGTCGGGATTGTAATTCTATGAATTCTTGTTTTGAAATTTTTGCCATTGTAATAATGCTCCTTATAGGTTATTGATTAATGATAACTTAGCATACTTCTCATAGTTTTCCAACAGGTCAACTAGTGAATAACTAGGATCAATAATGTTTGTGTTTTCTTTCTTATCACGAATTCCGAACATGTTCGTCCTTCTCCATGATAACATAATCATCGTTAAAATCTACACCGAACTCATGATAAATGATTTTCGGTTCTTTTACTTTCTTTTTTCGTTTCCCACCACTCTTGCGGATAGGTTTGATGGAAATTTCTTTTGCCAATCCCATTGTAGCATTTTTACGCAAACGAAGTGTGCTAGAAACGATCTTGTAATTTCGTTTTCGACCAATCGTGATAACGTCAATGACACCATCGGCATAGGGTAAAATCTTATTGTGAAGGTCTTGCCTACATCGTGAGGGGTTGTTGTTGCCTACGGCATTTACGATATCCGATAGTTCAACAAGGTCTCCCACATTTTTGGTTTCAAGATATGAGATTATTTTTTCAGCATTTTTGCTTCGCATTATAGTTCCTTCAAGTTTGTTAAATCGTGAGTCCTATTTTAACATGGAAACAGGACTCAGATCAAGTTTTTTTGTAACTTTTTTAGAAAAGTACGTTTTTCTCATATTTCCTATATTACTTGTCTTCGGGTCGTTTTGCCCAATTTCCATTTTTTACCATAGACCCTGCATTAAATGCGTCTTCAAGAATTTTCTTATGATTCTCGATTCCCATTTTTTTGATCTTTTTGGTGATGTTAAAAATGAAAGATGAAAAGGTGTAATTGTTGTCTTTCTTAGAAACGATGTCGTTCTGAAAGTAAGAATTATATGAATAACTATTCCTATAATATCCATAGTAAGAATTTCTTTTTTGATCAACACCGAGGTTTTTTGCCAATACATCTTTACAATGAAGGTAAAGATTTGAACGAACCTTTGCAACCGCACGATCTTTGAAAAAATTATAATATGATTTCAAAGAAAGTTTTTCTTCGGGATTAGTGTACCCGATTTTCCATAGGTCGGTATGATGCTTAACGATGAAATTGTTGAAACTTTGTTTTACTCCAATTGTACCATCGGTCACGTTGGATGTGTGAATAGAATTTGTAATTCAGTTTTCCACTATTCCAATTGTTAAGGGAATTTACTTTGATGTAAGAATCGAGCAGTTTTTTGATTTTTGCCTTTTCGGCAATCATCAGTTTAGTAAAAAATTCTTTTTTGTTTTCGGTGAGAAGGTGAAGTTTAAGTTGTTTAGTAGAATCATCTTCATATTTTTCAATACACTCTTTTCCTACTATAAGATACATTTTTCTTTCTTCGTGAAGGATGATGCCATAGTCTATGATGTTAGTATCACAGAGTTGGCATTTTTTCCATGCGGAAATAACAACGTCCGTTTTAATATAAGGATTGGTATAACCTTTGGGAATCTGATATTCGGGAATCCATTTTTCGTACATCTTGCCCGATTTTTTTACTTTGTGAAAAAAAGGAATAAACTTTGATACCTTCGCAGGTGTCCATTCTTTAGGTTCTGAGTTTAGGGAGTTAAATGTTGCTACCCTAAATTCTGCAAAGTGATTCTTTCTAGTTTTTGCCATTGGTTAATTCCTTCAATTGATTTTAATAAGTGAGACTTATTTTAACATGGAAATGGGAGTCAGATCAAATTTTTTTGCAACTTTTTTAGGAATACCCAAATTTACGAGATTTCGCATATTTTGAGCATAATTTGGGTATATGTGAAATATAGGAAATTAGAGTAAATCCGATGGATCGAGGTTATCGAACACCGAACTATTGTTCTTCGTCATGTTTTTTTCAGCAAGTCGTTCCCTTGCCCGATCTCTATCGTCAGAAGGATCAACATCTTCAAAGATTTTTCCGATATTATCTTCCATCAAGGAATCGTGCTTTTGAATTTCCCAAGATTTCTTAGCACCTTCTAACACTTCATATAAAAAACTTTCAATTTGTTTCTGTGAAAAGTTTTCCGCCAATTTATCACCAAGTTCCTTTCCTATCTTTTTAAGAATTTTTTCTTCCTTAACATAATTAAAATAAGAAGTTAAATCGGTATGCTTTGCATTTTCATCTTCTATTGAATCATCTGCCCATTCATTTGCACCTTTTAGAACATCAATATCCATAAAAATTCTCCTGTGATATTATTTATACTATAAAAGGATCAATAAACCAATGAAAATTTTTTGCTCCGAGGTTTCCTTCTTTGTTGGTAAATAGTTCTACGCATCCATCAGCATAAGTCAATGCAAAATTAACTATGAGAAAAATGGGAAGGTATAAACACCTTAGTAATATTTTATTTTCTTTATTCTTCTTCATTCATGAATCCTATTTTTTGTATTTTATGTTTTTTAATATCCACCAATTGAAAATCATATAGTCAAACCGCAATCAGTTGTCCTTCAAAGAAATATTCTATATTATAAACAACTCCTTCGGGAACTATATTGATTCCTGTTATCATGCCAATCGTATCATCAAAGATATTTAGTTTAGTCTTTAATGGATATACGTTAATCGGTTTTGGTTTTTTTGATTTCGATGGCATATGCTGATCCTTTCTTGTTGTATTGCTCTATAACTTTGATATAACTTTTCCCTTCTACATCGGGCACAAAAAGATGCATCATCCTTATAGTCTTATTTAGTGCATATGCCATTCCTAGATCAAAATGTGATCCACCACTTTCAACGTCCCAAAAAACATGAACTTCATCACAATCTTGAACTGCTTTGAATTCACTTTCAATGATTTCGTATGCAGTTTCACTTTCCTGTGGAGCATCTCGTTTAGGATAGAACACCGTATGTCCTTGCTTCTCAAGTTCATCCACATATTTTTCAATACAGATTCCTTGAAATTCTTTTTGTCTTCTTACAGGACATATAATATAAATGTTCATGTTACCACCCCATTGCTCTCGCAATTTCGTTTAACTTTTTATTTTTCTTAATTATTTTTAAGAATTCGTTTTCTGTTATAATGGGAGTGCCTAACATTTTTGCTCGTCTTCTCTTTGTGGTCATTCTATCTTCATTGGTAACCAAATAGTCAGTATCCTGTGTTACAGATGAAGAATACAACCCATCATTTTCTTCTATAAATCTCTTGTAGTCGTCCCTTGTCCTTTTGTCGAGGGGCCTGTAATACAAAATTTCTTTTGGTCAAAACTCATTTTTATTTCCTTCTATTGAATATATCATTATATAATGAATTCGTTTTCAGATCAAATTTTTAAATGTTCAATTAGAATGGAATTTCATCAGCATTGTTTTCCATATCATCTATATGTTCAGATATCAAAGCATCTAGTTTTCTCTTTTTTAAATAGTCTTTATTCCAAGTTCCTCTTACACCTAACATCCTTGCACTATCGAACCCATATTGATCCATACCTAATTTCTTGAACGAAACACTATACAAATATTCTATTTCCGTATCAAGAATTTTATCCACGATATAATTTATAAAATCTATTGAATCCTGTTCACCGTTCTTCACATATTTCAAAATTTCAGATATCGGCAAGTCCGACCCACCGAACTTAAAATACCTCATCAATACTTCCTGTGCCTGTTTTGTAAAAGTACCCGATGTTCTATCAAAAGTAGGTTTATAAAAAGTAGGGGTGTCCACCCTCTTTATATTATTTTCCGATAGTTTTCCTTTGGAGATATAATCCAAAAAGTCGTATGTAAGTGATTCGTTTGTTATACATTCTTCAAACATCTTTTCTTTTTTACTGATTACTTTTTCTTTCTTAATTCCTGTCATTACCATAACTCCACTTTTTTCTTTTTGGAAATATCATACCCTATCTTTTCAATCAAAGTTTTTAATGGTGCAATATATGCCTTTTCAAACATAAGATTATAATCATAGTATCCTTCCAACCCAAACTCCTTTGGGATGCTAATATTGACATTTGGTACACCAATAATATTTTCCTTCATAGGATTTGGTTCTTTAAGGTAGATGAACTTGATCTTGCTACCATCATACATAGTAGGATATTTCCTAGTAAGTTTCAACTCTTTTACTTTGTTGTTATAGAGGATTGCCGCCCGAACATGTATGGAAGTTCCTTTGGCATATCCATCTTTGACAACATACTTCTTAACGTTAGAACATCCACGAGGGAAAGCAATATCCTCTGGAGGTAGTTTCATAAACTCTTGCTTAAAGTCGTTGACGTATGTTTCTTAAGTTCGTCCTCTGTTGCCCCATCAAGTAAAACCTTCAAAGTATCTTTTAGTTTATTCCTTATAACCTGCGGTGTAGATGTTCGTACTATCTCAAACCCCTTGACTTTAATCTTTGGTTCATCTAATACAATACCTTCATCGTCTTTTATATAACAAGCATACTTTTTCTTTTCAAGAAAGATTGCCGATTGTGCAATGACTTCCCTGTTCATAAATAGAGTTTGTTTGTAAACATTCATACCACTCATGATTTCAGCATCGTTTTTCTCAATCTTTGGGAGTATAACCTTATCAATGCCTTTGTTAATGAAAGCAAGTTTATCTTCAATGGTTTCTGCCTTACCATACTGATCAAGCATAGGAGTCATAGAAAAGTAAACGGAGTTATGAACTAATATATCATTAGCAAAAAAATTGTGGTTATCATCAACCTCTATATCATAGACATCTAATTCTTGAACACCCAAGTCTTCTATTTCAAATTGGTCTATGTATTTCATACTTTATATTTCCTTTCATATCCTTTATTTGTCCATGTGTAATATTCTTGATGTTCTAACATATAGTCCATATATGTTTGTCGAGATATATCATACTTTAAAAATTCTGGATTCTCTATTGGTTGTGGTTTCGGGGATTCATTATCATAAACCTCCTTTGCTTTTAATTCTTTTTCTTTCATATTTTGTGAATTCACAATAATATTATATAATGAATCCCCTTTCAGATCAACTTTTTACACCTATAACTTCGTTAATATGTTTATCTCTTTCTTTTTGTTTTTCTGGAGGAACAAGATCCCCCCATTTTTGTATAGCATCCCAATACGGAGACCATACATGAACACTCTTATAGTTTTCTACTAAATCTTTTATTCTTTTTTCATATTTTAATATTCCTTCTCTCTTACCATATTTTCTTATATAATTTTCCTCAGTACATGATGCTTTTGATTTATTGTATTCTTTCCATTTTACAACCCCATTCTCTTCACCGTATTTTTCTATGTAATATTTTAAACTATTTGTATATTCCTGTCTGCCCAAATAATTTATCCATATTTCTATTCCCTTTTCTTTTCCATGTTTTTTAATTAAATTTTCTTTTGTTACGGATCTTGATTTATTATATTCATAGAATTTCTTTTTAGACCACCCATATTTTTCTTTCTTATATTCAAAAGTATTTGTTTTTGCTTGTTTTTTACAATAATTATACCAACGTTTATTTCCTTCTTCAATTCCATAACGTATTCTCATTTTTTCTAATGTAACAGATTGTCTATTAAAAATTATTTCTTTTGATTCTTTTTCTGAATACCCTGACAACATATACCATTGATAATGTAAACATCTGGGATTTTTAGGAAAATCTTTTATTGAAAAGAAATTTATTAATTTTTCTCTAAACTTATTTTTAATTATTAATTTGTTTTTACGAGAAAAATCTTTTATGCTATTTTCTTTTATTGTTTGTTTTAATATAAAAATTAATTCCTTTTCCTTCTTAACATTATATTTAGTTTTACCATAAAACCATTTTAAATATTCTTTATACATTATTTTCTCCGATACTGAAAGTATAGGAAGTCTTTCACCTTTCCTACCTTATAATTATTTATACTTAAAGTAAGGGAAAAACAAACATTCTCGGAGAAAACATTTGTTCTTTCGTGTGAAAGCACTATCCCCTACCCTAATTATTTATAATTAATTTATCACCTTTTTTTATATCTTTAGGTGATATATCTAAAATATTTCCATCTCTATTTATAATTATAGAATGATCTTCTGTCATTATTAATTCTTTTCCCTCATATTTTATTTTGAACATTCTTTTCTTAACTTTATGCTTCATTATATTTTTAACAGGTTTATTTTCTATTTTCTTTGTTTTCCTGTTAAATGAATCTACATTAAAGTCGGGAAGTTCACCTTTGAACTTTCCTAACTTATATTCTAATTGATTTATTGATTTTTTAAATAATTCTTTTATTTTAAAATTTCCTTTATTTGTTTTTATAATACTATCTCCACCAATACTGTCAGTATCACCATACTTCACACACTTCTGACCTGTTTTCTTTTCAAACAGTTCGTCCAACATCTTCATCTGATTTTTAATCAGCATCTGACCTGTTATAGTGACCGACTCTGCAACATCCCTGTTATAATAACGGAAGAACCTGTTACCACAAAGACCATAGTAAGAGTTCATAAGAATCTTTAATGCTTGTACGATATTATCCAACTCATTTGTTTTATCATTCTTGCCTTTGAGTTGAAGTTTAAGTAATAAACTTTGACTCTTAGTATCGACCCTTTGTTGATATGTATCTTGTAGTACTTTGCATACCATATCTTGTTTTGAGATATCAAAAAAGTCACCTCTTGCTGACATAGATAGTTTATGTTTCTTTAACGGAGTAAGATCAACATCACCATTAATAATTTGTTGAACTGCTCCAACAGGATTCCTTTCACTAACCTTTAAAGTCTTTCGTAACTCTTTTATTTCTTCGGGCAATACTTCATAATCAACAATAGATTGAGGACTCATATTCCAACTAATCATGATGTTAGGATATAGTGAACCATAGTCAAGAGATACAACCCACTCCCACAACCCTGCATCGGGATCGGCAACATAAGCACCTTCATACCTTTCTTGATCATTCTTGATTTTTCTAGGTACTGCGATCTTTTGTGATAGAAGTTTGTTATAGATGATAGCATCCCACAACTTCATAGAAGATGAAATGTCTTGAGGATTGGTCTTAGCAATATATGCCAACTGCAATCCTAAGTTTATGAAATTCATTTTCTTGTCTAGGTCAACGATAAGCATAACATCCTTAGTGTTATACTCTATAAACTTTTCAAAATCTTTTTCGTATAAATGTTGAAGGGAGTTGTGATCAACTGTATAAGATACTTTGCCCTTTCCCATTTCGTACTGACAAACAAAATCTAATCCGTACTTCTCTAATTTTTCTAATTTGAATTTCTTGTAGAGATTCATATAATCATAAAGAACTAGACCTGGAATATTATACTCTGTTTGGTTTTCGTCTTTGTTAAAAGATTCCCTTATCTGTCCTAACGGCATATACTTTTCAACTTCTAGACCGAGGTTGCGTGATCTGTTAATAAGATAGGGAATATCAAATCCTGCCGAGTTCCAACCTACCATCATGCAAACATCAACTCCGAGCATACCCCAAAACTTTTCTAAGAGGTCTTGCTCTCCATTACACTTAACATAATCGGGATTGCTAGGTAAATCCTTGAATCCAAATACTGTAGTCTTTTTATCATGTGTAGTGTAACAAGCAATACTAACGACTTCATTCTCTGCGACTTCGGGTCTAGGAAATCCCATCTTGCTTTCCACCTCAACATCGAAAAACATTATAGGCATCTTGTTCACATCATAGTCAATATCATCGGGATATTCTTTTGCTAGGAATTGATACGTTTCGTTTATATCACCGCAATAATTATAGTTGTAAATATTTTCATGATCTTTTACAAATGTAGAAATAGCATCAACTGTTCTAGGTTGGACAGGAATTCCATTTACATCCGTCCACTCTGAATCCTTGTTTGTGTACTCATAAATGACTCCCTTAAAAGGAACACCTTTCTCTATACAACGTTCACCGTTTTCATTCACATAAACATGATTAATCTTGCCTTTACCTCTACGACCTGCATATATTGGAAATTTTTTCATACTAATATTATACAATGATTTACGTTTTAAAACAAACTTTTACACTTCTTTTCTACGGTGACTATAGTATCATTATGAGGTCACCATGTGCGACTAATAAAATTTCTTCTATCTTAAACCCTAACGTCTTTCCTATACCACCTGAATTCCATCCGCAACTAACCACAATTCCATTTGGTTTTATGACTCTTGATATTTCTTTTTTTATATCAACCCAATATAACCCTTTCGTTGTTTGAAGGTCAACAGTTTTTCCTAATCGTTTATAGCATGTGTTTACTTGTGTAAGAGAATATGGGGGATCGAAAAGGACTAAGTCGGCAGTTTCACTTTGTATTGTTTTTAGAAATTCCAAAGCATCCATATTTTTATCTGCTTTAATATCGGGATCTAAATCATTTGAATAGCATAATCTTTTAAACGGACTATTCCGAACAAATGGGTCTACCGCATGACTAATCCCATTTTGGGAAAATATCTTACTAATTAATTTATTGATCGGTTTGATACTGAACGTATCACCACTAGGCATACACCATTCTCTATGTATTTGCATACACTAATTATATTATGAAAGGGGATTCAGATCAAATTTTATTTAGTCTTCTGAACTTTCTCTTTTGACTTCTTCTCAATTTTTTACCATCTTTAGTGAACCTATCCGCACAATGTGAAGCAACGAACGCATCGGGTTTGTGAACACATTCATATCCAAAACTTTCTATCCACCCCACACATGATGCAAGCATCTTAGTAGACCCATACTGTTCATCACAGTTTACATCAACATGTGCTATTAAGTTATTCTGTCCAATCTTATCTAGGATGATAGAGTTTTCCATTTTTTGTAGAATCTCTACGGTCATTTCAGTTTCTTTTAGTAACCTTACCGAAAGGTCAATATGATTTTTGTGAGGAAGTATTTCTTTAGTATAGAACACTGGTCCGAATTTTCCTACTCTATGAATTACTATTGCTGATATATAAATTGTTTTGTTACCATGTCTTTGACTATCTGAACCAACAATAACTTTGTATTCATGATCTTTATCTTCATCAATAAATAAGTACATTGATTCCAAGACTTCATCCATTGAGAATTCTTTTCCTTCTGTATTTCTGAATAACATAACAAACTCCCTATACTACTTTCAAGATATTTTTTACTAATGGATGCTCCTCATTGTCCACAAGATTAGGAACTGTTTTTGACATTTGTAAGTTTATATTATCTATGTCAAAAAAGTTTTCGTCTTCTATTTGCTTTGGAGTAATTAATTGTTTTATTTTAAAACCATATTTACCCAAATTCTTTTTATTCCAAATTCCATTCATAGTTATTATTTTAAGATTGAGATTTTTTTGTAACATTATTTTTCCCAACTTAGTCAACTTCTTATTCTTTGCATCTATTAAAGTTCCATCAACATCAAACCATACATCTTTATGTTTTTTTATAAAGGCATCTAATTCAGTTTCGAGATTGTCAGAATCAATCCTTACTGTTCTCTTTTCTATGTATTCTTTTATATAATTATATTTTTTGAATGATATCATATAATTATTTATACCTATTGCTCTAGAAAGGAATCGAACCTTCAAAAATAATATTTTGAGTATTATATGCGTACCTGTTACATCACTAGAGCATATGTACCCATGATCGGACTCGAACCGATATCAAGAAGATTTTAAATCTCCCACCTCGTACCAATTGGGTTACATGGGCAAGATTGCTCGTAGAGGGATTTGAACCCATCACATTAACGGTTTCTAAGACCGCCTCCTCTGCCGTTGGGATATACGAGCAAGATGTGAAATCGGCTAGGCCTCGAACCTAGAACTGTCGGGTTACAACCGAGTATGATGCCCACTTTCACTACCGATCCAAATGCTCCACAGGTAGGGTACGATCCTACGACCTTCCACTTAACAGGCGGTTGCTACTGCCAACTGAGTTACTGTGGAATATAAAACTGTGTACCTAACATTTAGGTTATATCACCTATTTGTTAGGTACAATGCGGAGAGCATCGGTATCGAACCGAATCCCTTTCGGAACACTCTGTTTAGCAAACAGGTACAATCACCATCATGCTTTACTCTCCATGCGGAAGGTGAGAGGATCGAACTCTCACGCCGATTCTCATGGACATCAACGGGTTTCAAACCGCATAAGCACGCCTGCCTTGCGACCTTCCATAATTGGGGTATTGGGTCACGATCCCAAACCTTCGGTGTCAAAGAACCAATGTTCATCCTTTAAACTATACCCCTATGTATTAGCGGAGAAGGGAATCGAACCCTTGTTGACATGCTTATGAGACATGCTTGGAAACCAACGTCCTCTCCGCATCAAAAACTATATTTATACTTGGAGTTACTAAAAATCGAATCTAAAAACATTGGAAAATATGAGATTCGAATTCATCTGTTATCCTCATTGCAAGTGAGGTGTCCACCCCTAGCAGACCCATTCCCCATTTTATGTAGCAAAGTTTAACATTTTTGTTATGTTATGCTACATGTATTACTCCCTAAAGGTATCGATCCTTTTATTTCTGTATGTAACACAGATGTGATTCCATTTCACCAAGGGAGTATTTATTTGGGTAGGTGAGAGTTGAACTCACATGATGCCTTGCTCCCAAAGCAAGTGACTTGCCAATTAGTCCACTACCCATTATGTGGAACGTGTTGCGGTCGATGCAACGTCCCTAGGACTTCACCCTAGTGCTAAACCCCTCAGCTAACGTTCCATTAAAACAACGGCAAGTGTGCTACCATTACACCATCACCTTTCTTTAGGGAAAGGGAGTAGGATTCAAACCCACACCTCCGACCTAATCCTCCATGATAGAATTGAACTATCTCTTTTGCCGTATCAGAGCAACGCACTAAACCATTATACTAATGGAGGTCTATGCACTCCTAGAAAGATTTAAACTCTCACCTTCAAGTTTCGAAGACTTGTGTGCTATCCGTTACACCATAGGAGTATATTACTCTTACAAGGATTTGAACCTTGACCGTAGGTTTAGGAAACCTAAGTGCTGTCCGTTACACCATAAGAGCAAAAACGTACCCTTAGAAAGATTTGAACTCTCACCTTCAAGTTTAGAAAACTTGTGTGCTATCCGTTACACCATAAGGGCAAAATGCAAATCGGCAGGGAGTTGAACCCCGATCCTTTGTTTTGGAGACAAAGATGTTACCATTACACTACCGAAACATAAAAACGTCCTCGGTAAAGGAGTTGAACCTTTCCCAAATGTATATAAGACATTCTTGGCACAACCAGTGCCCACCGAGGAAAAATACGGATCGGAGAATTACGATATCTCAATCATAGGGTTGCAACCTATTGCCTTTCCTTTTAGAGCACGATCCGATATGAGCAGGTACGGAGAGTCGAACTCCGATCTCAAGGTTGGAAGCCTAGCATAATTAAACCTTTATACTATACCTGCCTATGCGGTGATGAGGAATTACGATATCCCACTTTATGCTTGACAAGCACACGTGCTTCCTTTAACACTACACCACCGAAAAGTATCACCGATGGGATTCGAACCCACAAACTTCGCAGTGAAAGTGCGATGGCTTTACGCATTTTGCCTACGGTGACTTATTTATGATTTATTTTTGCTCTATGTTTTCCAGAAACATTGTCTAAACAAAAAACTATTTTCTTTTTCTTCTTTTTTAGTGAAGAAAAATCCTTTCCACAATAGAAACATTTATAATCATACTGTGGAAAGATTCCATCATACAGATTCAAAATATTTTCTTTATATTTTGAATGTACATACTCTAAATAAAATCTCATATCTTTTTTATATAAAATCTCATATGCATGATTTGTTTTCAAAACCGAATTCATTTTTATATCAGAGAGTTCGGTTTTGAACCCCTTAATTTCATAGATTACATTATTAACTACAAAATCTGGTAAATATTTATGTTTTTTATTTTTATAATAATATTCAAAAGATTCGCCATTGTTCCATCGGATCGCAATGTTTAATATTATTTTGCCTAATTCAGTAAAATGCCAATTGGCAAGGGGAATCGAACCCCTTGGGTGCGAAGCACCTTCGGACAAGTTCGATCGAATCGACCCGTGCATGTTCGATGAGAGCAAGGACTGAGCGATGTACTGGTTGGGGAACCGATGTTCTTGCACACTCTGCCAACTGCCCAAATTATTTCTATGATGCCGTTAGCATTTTGAATAAATATTATTACGAATTTAAAAAGTTTTACAACTCGTACCATTATTTATTAAGTGCTGAGATTCGAACTCAGGAAGACCTTTCGGTCGTTGGATTAAAAGTCCAAGGCAATTGACCACTCTGCCACACGTCCATCGGAATTTGGAATGTCAAAGATCAAGTTTATATTTCTATAAACTAATAGCACCATGAAGGAATTGAGCCCTCACTTTCAGATTACAAAACTGACGATACTTTCCATTATACTAATGGTGCAAAAATTAAGGGAAATGCCTTGCCTTTGCGGTTAGGTTTCCCCTTATGGGTGACTAATGGATCACGATACCACATCTCCTGCATCACAAACAGGCGTCCTTCCTTTGAACGATAGTCACCATATAAGAACTAAAAAACCCCGATACCAAGTTTCCTTAGCATCGGGGTTCGCAGTAATTCTATTTGTTACCTACTACTACCCGATGTCGACTCCTTGATAATCCTCAATATTCGCATCCGTATTAAACGATATACTGGGGGTCACCTGCATGGATCTTGTTGCCCAACATTGTTTATGTAAAGATGTGAGATACTTCATCGTGTTTTTCATAGGTAAATTATAACATGTAATTGATTCTAAATCAACTTTTTCCTTAATTTTTTCTATCTTTATTTATACTAGTTCATTCCCAAAAGTCAGTAATTTTTAAAAAATTTTTCAAACCGACCCAACCTAAAAAACGATCAACTTCCATCATACGTTCTTGATGTTTCTTGCCATGCCAAACTGCCCACCTGTTAAATGCTTTTGTTATAAGTATCACTTTTTTCATATTTCGGGGATAATCTAATTTTCGTATTTTCTTTTTTGCCAAAGAACCCATTTTATTTAGTTTTTTTAGGTCTTTCCTTTTGGTTTTCCATATAAACCAACTAAGTTTAAGATAAATTTTTATGACTTCCCATGAAGTGTATTCGTGTGTTTCCATACTGTTATTTATGGTAGGAGCAAAAACCCCTACCATAATATAATTTAAGGTCTTATGGTTTTACCCAAACATCAAAACTATCTGATTTTTGGAGTTTAATTTTACCATCATTGGTTATTACTAATTTCGTAACACCTTTCCCATTTGTTTTGCTTGACCACAAGGCATTGCCGTTTCCATCACGAATTACTAAGTTACCATCACCTTGCAACTTAACATACTCACCACCTTTGCCATGAGTACCTGTTGACCATATTGCCTTACCACCAGTAAATCGTAAAACCAAGTTACCATCACCTTGAAAGTATAAACGATATGAACCATTCGGAGATTCAAGATATTTATTTTTCAATAACTTTTGTTCCAAATTAAAGAACATCATTGTCACCCTGCGGTACAGGAGTTGGTTCTACAGTTGGTACAGGAGTTGGTTCTACAGTTGGTACAGGAGTTGGTTCTACTGTTGGTGTTGGTGTTTGTCCTTCGGGTCTTATCCAAACATCAGCACCATCTGCCGTTTCTAATTTGATAACACCATAATCTTTTATTGTTAATCTATCAACACCTGTACCATGTGTACCACTTGCCCACAATGCACCACTTGCTGAATATATAACAAGGTTTCCATCTGATTGTAATATACAATGAGTTGCTCCCTTTCCATGAGTACCTGTTGACCATATTGCTTTTGCATCTTTATCTCTAAGAACTAAATTACCATCACCTTGAAGGTAAAGTTTATTTTCACCATTAGGAGATATAAGTTTATCATTTAGATTTAACTGTTGTCCTTTATATAGAACGTGACCTTCATCCATTGGTGTTGGTGTGGGTATAGGTGTTGCTGTTGGTGTAGGAGTAGGTGTTCCTGTTGTACCACCAAAATTAAATCCACTCCAAGTCCACGGTTAAACTGTTCCGATATGATTCCCACTTGAGTTACCATATAGTTTCCAATAAGGAGAATAATATTTAACAGAAACTGTGTTTTTAACTGTGTCTAGTTCTACAACACCAAGGTAAGTATCTTTGTTCCTATGATGAAAACAAGTACCAATGTATCCATATTTATTTCCATTGTTACCTGTTTTTAATTCTTTTGTAGCACCACCACTATGTCCTTTTAATATTAGAATTACATTCTTATAACGTTTTGCTAACCATTGTGCTCCACCATTATGTTCGTGATTTACAATAATTATTTTATGATTAGGATAATTCTTTATAGTATTATCTGCCCATGTTACTCTTGAGTCAGTACTACCATAAGAACCGAATTCTAATGATACAACCAAAAAGTTTAGAACCTTCTGCGCTAAATTCATATATAGCATTTTTAAGGTTTCCATCTTTTGTTTTAAGAACTTTATTATTCCAAGGAAATGAATTCAATGGAAATTCTTTTACGAATTCCGTACTATTATCATTGTTTCCTTTATTAAAAAAGTATGGTATTTTACCGTTTAGATTATTATAAGCAATTTCCATATCATCATATGATTTTGGAATGTTATTATTTCTACCTGTTTCGATATTATCACCCATAGTAATTAAACAATCTGCGTCTCGTGTGACAGGATCGGTTACAGTATTCTTCATTGCTGTCTTAAACCAATCGGGTTTGCCGTATGTTGAATCATTATTTAATATATGTTGAGTGTCACCTACAAGTAGTATTTTTACAGTAGCACCACTAACAAATATAGTTAATGTTACAACCAATGTAAATAAGTATTTTAATATTTTGTTTTTCATTTTTATCTCCTTACGGTTTTACCCAAACACTAGCACCATCTGCTTTTATTAGTTTGATTTTACCATCATTTGTTATTATTAATTTTATAGCATTTTTTCCATTAGTCTTACTTGACCATAATGCCTTTCCACCACCATCACGAATTACTAAGTTACCATCACCTTGCAACTTAACATACTCACCACCTTTGCCATGAGTACCTGTTGACCATATTGCTTTTCCACTAAATCTCATAACAAGATTTCCATCACCTTGAAAGTATAAACGATATGAACCATTCGGAGATTCAATATATTGATTTTTCAATAACTTTTGTTCTGTGTTTAATGTGTTATTTGATGTACTAGGTGTTGGTACAGGAGTTGGTTCTACAGTTGGTACAGGAGTTGGTTCTACTGTTGGTACAGGAGTTGGTTCTACAGTTGGTACAGGAGTTGGTTCTACACCTTCGGGTCTTATCCAAACATCAGCACCATCTGCTTTTTCTAATTTGATAACACCATAATCTTTGAGTACCAATTTCGTTACACCCTTTCCTACCGTACCACTTGCCCATATCGCACCTGTGTCGGAATACATAACCAAGTTACCATCACCTTGTAGGGTTAAACGAATAGCACCCTTGTTATGAGTTCCTGTTGACCACAAGGCACTACCATCACTCATTCGTCTTAGTACTAAGTTACCATCTCCTTGAAAGTATAACCTATATTCTCCATTAAGAGATTCAAGTCGATCATTAGGATTAAGTTGATCTCCTATGTTCATAACATTTTTTGCATCGGGAACTGTTGGTTGTGGAGTTGGAACAGGAGTGGGTGTTGGAGTCGGGGAAAGTGTATTTCCCTTAATCTTTACATCACCAAAAGTTGTTTTTAATCCAGAAGGCATTGCAAAAGGATTACTGTCACTAACCATAGCAACATTGTTTTCATTTTCAAATTTAACTGTACGCATTGTCATTTCACTATTGCCTACCCATATCCATTTGAATTGACAAAAAGAACCACCATGTCTTGTCCATGATGCTCTTTTTTTATACTCACGAGGAGTAACTCCCCATGTTCCTTCACCTGTATATACAGTACCTTTGGCATCATCTCTTACATATCCTAATTCACCACTTGAACTTGGTCGTAGAGGATAAGTAGTTTTTACTGTATGAGTATCACCGTCAACTGAAAGTTAAACACCATAATCATAAAATACTTGTGCCATAAAATCATAACGAGATCCACTATCACTTTTGGGGCCATGAGGACGTATGGGTTTATGATAAAAACAAACCTTCCAATTCTTTGAAGTGTTTATCAGTTGATTTTTCAACCAATTTTTTTGGTTGCCAAAGTCTCCTTCGGTATTTAATGCACCAATAAAAACATCACCAATAGTAACTGAATAATATTTTCCTGGATGATCGAAAATGTTTATCAGAACGTTTTCATCAGATTCATGATTTCCAATTACACCAACGATTGGATACATCCTGCCGTCAGGACTTTTTGTTTCTTGCCAATCATTTAACCATTGTTTCCATTGGGAGTCGGTATCATTATCAGTATAATCTCCAGCAAATAGAATTGCTTGTGGTCGTAAACGAGAAACTAATTTATTTCCTTTACGTCTCCAATCGGGTCGAGATCTAGAATCTCCTCCTGCAATTATAGAAAATCCTGTTCCATTTGATGGGGCAGTTTTAAATGACATTCTAGAACTTAACGATCCACTTTTAATTACGAAGTAGTAAATTGTGTTTGGTTTCAATCCTGTCAATCTAGCAAAGTGGTAACTCATCCCCTTGCTTGACTTGTCAACTGTTTGGGATTTAGTATATTTATATTGATAAGCATTGTAGTCAGTACCTTTATCAACCGTACCATAACCCACATCTGCATCTTCGTCAAACCATCCTATAACCATTGTGGTAGAAGCATCTCCACGCAAGGACAATCTGTACTTTGAAGTTCCTCCAAATATGGTTGCTGAACACAATACGAATATTGTCAGTACCATTAAGATACTTTTAAATATTGATTTTTTCATTTTATTTTTTCTCCTTTTATTTGAACAAACGAAACTTAAACATCATTTGATCTCTATTATAAGTATAATACATTTTCAAGGTTTTACCCTTCAAAAACTCATACAAAAAACCTTCAAATACTAATATACCACTTATAAAAAAAGACCAAATGATATTTCAATTCCTATAATTATTTATACTATTTTTCTTCTAGAGTAAACTTTTCCCAATTGCCACCACGATCTCTGTTGGCAATAAGAGGTTCAACTCCATTCAGTTCAGCACAAACATATTTATTATTGACTACTGCTTTTAAGTAAAGGTTATTACCATTCTTTTCGTATGTGAATTTTTCCCATCCACCTATATGACTTCTGTTAGCAACCAATGCTTTCGTTCCTACTTTTTCTGCACAAACAAACATTCCGTTACCAATACACTTTAGTCCGATTTCATTATTCCCTGCATCAACTATTAAGAATTTTTCAAAAGAACCTACAGATGTTCTATTAGCAATAAGGATGTTACCATCATTTGCTCCCGAAACATATTTTCCGTTTACTGCTTTAAGAGCAATAGTTTTCCCTACAATACCATTTGAAGGGGTTGGAGTGGGTTCAGGGGTTGGTGTGGGAGTAGGTTCTGCGGTAGGTGTGGGTGTGGGAACGTTTTCGGGTTTTGCCCATACAACTGTACCATCTGCTTTTTCTAATTGAATTACTCCATAATCTTTTAACACAAATTTATCAACATCGTTTCCATGTGTACCACTAGACCATATAGCAGTTCCTGTGGAAGTATAAATTACTAAGTTACCATCACCTTGTAATTTTAATCTATCAGCACCTTTGCCATGAGTACCTGTTGACCACAACGCATTTCCATCTTTATCTCTTAGTACGAGATTACCATCACCTTGAAAGTTGAGTTTGTATTCTCCATTAAGAGATTCCAAATTACTATTAAGAGTTAATTGTTCTCCGACTAGTAACACATGTTTTCCTGTTGTGGGTGTTGGTGTTGCCGTAGGAGTTGCCGTAGGTGTTGGTGTTGCCGTAGGAGTTGCCGTAGGTGTTGGTGTTGCCGTAGGAGTTGGTGTGGGGGTAGGATTAGAATTTCCATCCTTACTAACAGTTACCGATTTGTTTGCTTTTGCTCCAACGTTTACACTAACATCTACTATACAATAATTGTTTCCTGTAAATTGTTGCTCTATAGTTCCTGTATTGACTTTGTAAGTATTTCCTTTGGGAAGTACAAACCTAATTCTTGCTTTAGGAACAGAAAATCCATACTTATTAATTATAGTTGCTGTATTGTTATCAGAACTTCCATTATTATTTTTTGAATAAGTTAATTTTAAATTAGGAATCCATCGTGAGGGATCTGCAATAAGTTCTTGACTTTCACCTTGTACTACTTGACATCGTGCAGTTGAACTACCTACAGGACTCCAGGACTCCTGTATTGTTATTTACTTTGTATAGATTGAATTCAAAATTTCCTAAATCTCTGACAGAGTCTGCAACAAAGTTATTATTTTTACCATTAAGAATGTGAGGATTATCTTTAGCAACAAAGTGAGTATGACCTGCGAGAGCAACATCAAGATTTATTCTTTGTGCAACTGGTTCCATAGAAGTTTGTTTTGCATGTCCTGCAGCCATTATAAAATTACCATGACCCGAAGAATCCAACCATGCTTTTGCATCGGTTGCTTGTCGTGTAATATTTCCTGGACCGCCCCATTGATTTGCTACACATATATATCTTCCGTTTCCATATTTAAAATTATAAACAGGAATACCATAATATTTATTTACAAAGTCTGCGGTTTCTTGTATGCTTGCATCTTTAGAATAAAGATTGTTTGGAGAATCGTGATTTCCAAAAACCATAAAGGTTGCGGATTTAGTGTCGTGCATACCTAATATGTTTTTATTAGCAATACCATTGTAATACATATCTTCACGTTCGGGATGATTCCTAACACTATACATGTTATCACCTGTTTCAATAATCATTTCGGGATCAAGTATTTCTGCAATCTTTAACATTTCGGAAACTTTCCTAAGTGTGTGTTCTTCATCATATCCACCTTGGAATCTGTGTGCATCTGAAAAGTGCATGATGTAATATTCATCTTTATATTTTTTGATAACCTTTACACCCATCGGAGATTTTTCGTCACCCTGTGATGTTTTTAAAATTAAATCATATCTATCGTATGGACAACTTGAAGGAACTGTTACTGTTATTCTATTATCGTATTTGTTTCCCGATAACTTATCATAAGTCCAACTTCCTATTTGAACACTCTTGCCAACATTAATAGTTTTATGTTCACTTCTTAATTGTACTGAATTAACTGTTTGACCACCACTAGCATCAAACCAAACTTCAAATGTTTTCCCTGCTTCTACTATTGCAGTAGTTGCTCTCCAAGGTCTGATTATCTTTCCTGCCCAAAGTGAACTTGAACATAGAACTAGGATTGCGAAAATCCCAAATATTTTTTTAATCGTTTTCATTTATAATCTCCTTTTACCTTTATATAAGTACTTATTATAAGTATAATACATTTTCGGAGTCTTTGTGTAGCATTAACACCTATTTCTATGTGTTAATAGTTACGATTGAATAGTCAGAAATTATTCATAATTCCAATTATTATTTGGGGGAGAATTAAATTCTTCATCGGATTCATCGATTTGTTCTTCTAATGATTTCACTAATCCATCAATCATACAATGTTCCATGTTTTTCTTCATTATGTTTAATAATTCTTCTGTAAGTAATCGTTTTTCTTTTGACATTGAACTTAACCACTTTTCTTTTTCTTCCGCTTCCCATTGTTTTCTTTCTTTATCTAATTCTTTATCCAACCATTTGGGATAACGTTAAACGTTTCCCTGTTCCCTATCTCCCATTTTGTGATACTTAGTTTTTACAACCAATTCTTTCCTATCACTACCCGACCACGGTTGACATTCATAATGGTATTTAAGTTTCAAAACAATCTCCTCTTTACATATTCTGTATTATTTTCTTTTTAACCAACAAAACATATAAAATATTCAAAATAATTTATTTTTTCTGTGTTTTTCTGCATATTCTATTCTTTCTTTTGCTATATCAAAATATTCCTTTTCAAGTTCCATTCCTACAAAATCAAAACGGTCATGCATACAGGCAACACCAGTCGACCCCGATCCCATGAAAGGGTCAAGTACTGTACCACCTTTGGGTGTGATTAAATTTACCAAGTAAGAAAGAAGAGGTTGGGGTTTGACCGTTGGGTGAAAGTTTTTTCTTTCCGCAATAGGTTTACCATCTAGTCTTTTATTTCCCAAACCATTCTTTTCTATCATATTGCTTCGTGCTTTTTTCTTTTCTCCTGTGAGTCCTGCATCCCTTTCTTTAACACTAGGTTTTGCACAATAGAAAAATCTTAAACCATTTAACTTTTTAAATCCAACTTGAACTGTAGGAAAACATTCTTTGACCTCATCACTACCATCATGGATTAGGTTAGAAGGGTAACGACCAATAACTTCCTTTTCTCCTATAGTTTTTAGTTTTGCACCCGATGCATATTTATTTCCATGTATATTACTAAAATCTTTTTGAGCAGATTTTCTTTTTTCATATCCGATCCTACTAGCATCTATGTTCAACGCACCTGTTCCATGTTCTAAAACATTTTGTGCAACCGTACTCTTGAAAGGTTTTCTTGCTAGTGTTATGGGTTCAAGTGATGGTGACAACGAATTATCATTTCTTGAATGTCCAATGTTTTCTGAAATGTTCTGAATTAGTAAGGATTTCAAGGTTTTCAATTCTATTATCTTTTTTATCTCCGTTTTTATGGTGTATTGTTTCGTTCCTAGTAAGATGTCTTCCAAGATGTTTTTCCATAATGAGACGATGTTCTCCAATGTAACGTCCTCCTTCTCTGACATACACATATCCACCATATTCATAATGTCCACCTCTCCAATTTCCGTTTTTTTCTCCGATATTCTTTTTTTGTTCTTCACCCTTACATTTTCTTGAACAATATTTTCCTTGGTTATATCCTTTTCTGTTAATTTTTGATTTTGAGATATAGAATTCCTTATCACAGGTAGCACATTTTCTATATTCTCCCAATTTGAAATTTTGACATTCTCTTGAACAAAACTTTCCCCCTCCCTTTTTAATTTTTGATGGATAGACATAAAATTCTTTTGAACATCTTTTACATTCACATTTAATTTTTGACATAAATACTCCTCTATTACTTTTGTGGTATCTTCTAATATATAAGTATTTATACTCAAAAGTGTCAGGGGTTTGTAAAAGCACCCAATGGGTTCTAACGATGGTTTAAGAGCAGTGCCCCAACCTTCCCACTCACTATTTCCTTTTGTAATTTCAAACTCTCCATTAAACCCCATAGTGTTCGCATTACCTTTGGTAAATTCTTTGCTACCACCTGCAATACCGTTTTCGGACTTACCAACTACTTCTCTTTTGTTTCCTTGTATCTTATCAACTGCCATTCCAACGTTTAGGTTTTTTGGGAATCCACTTCCATAAATCCATGCTAACATATCACGAATTTCAAATCCTGCATCTTCAATGTTAGTTGTCATTCTATGTTGTGTTCGTGTTCCTGCAAAGGAAAGTAAGTGTCCACCTGGTTTCAGTACTCTTAAACATTCTCTCCATATATCAACAGAAGGAACATCATAATCCCATTTCTTGGCCATGAAGGAAATTCCATAAGGCGGATCTGTTACGATACTATCTACTGAATTATCATCCAACTCTTTTAGTTTCTTTAAACAATCACCTAACATCAACTGCATATCAATTCCTAAAATAACTTTTTATTTTTCTTTTTTGAAAACTTATCTTTAATCATATTCTTTTGTGAGTATTCACAAAATAATTTTTCCTTCAAAAACTTGTTAAGAAACTGCTGAACATTTGTAGATGTTATAAAGTCATAAATATTTTCGTCAATTATATAATGTAACGTATCTACCAACGATTCAAACTTCATTTTGTTTTTTAGTTTCTCAACGAACTCTGAAAATTCGTCTATAATGATTTTACTTTTCATCTAACAACCCTTCTAATATACCATCCCATAAAGTGTTTATGAGTAGCATATCCTCTTCAAAATATTCTCTATCATAGTCTTTTAATTTGCTTTCTTCATCAACATCTGATTCGTCTAGGAGATTTTGGAGAAATATTTTTTCTTCAATTAAAACATCAGCAATTAATTTCTTATCATAAATCTGACTTTGAAGTATCTCTTTTATCTTTTTAATTTTCTTATTCAGAATCTTTTCTTTGTCATATTCCTTTATATCGGAATAAATCTTAATCAACGTATCAAGTATTTGGTTTATCTCTTTTCTATATTTTTCCATGAATTAAAAACTCCTATGGACTTATTATAGTATGAATTGCTTTAAAAATCAAATTTTACTTATAAGATTTTTAACCCGACTACTTCCTTCAACTTTTATTGGCGCCAATCCTCTCAAACAATGAACAATAGCATAGGCATCTACGATATCTTCAACAGGTTTCTTAATATCCGTATAAACATCATACTTTAATTCTAGTTCATCATAAGGATTAAATGACTCTATATTCTTATCTCCGAGAAAAGAATTATACATGTCATGTTTCCCTGCATTTCCTCTCCCTGTAAACTTTTTTTTAATTTCTGTGGGAGCATATTCAATTACGTTGTAGTCATTTTGATACAACTTATGTCGAAGTACTGCTCCTGCTTCACAAGCAATTGATATAGCACGACCTCTAGAGTTCAATGAATATCCTTCGATACCAACCTTATCTAGATCATCTCTATAACTATTAACCACCGACATAAATATTTCACTTAGTTCATCATACCTATGTTCTCTAGACTTCCATTCCTTTTCCTTTATATATGGTAATGCTTTTAGTGTCCAATTATCACCTGTTTCGGAAAATTTTATTTCTCTTTTCCTTTGTGGGAAAAAATAAAAATGAATCTGCTCTTCAAAATGAACGCATATTGCAGGGGATTGTACGGAATAATCTATGCCTAGTAGTGCCATGATATTACTTATAACTTCTCTATGTTATCTAAAATTCTTTTCTTAGTTGAACACCATGTACTACAGATTTTATAATCTATTTTAAGTTTTTTTGAGTAACCATATTCATACTGACATTCACAAGTAAAGAAATATTTTATATCATCCTTACTGTTTTGATCTGCAATATCCTGTTTTGCTCTACACATATACAGATTAGATTCTTCTACTAGGTACGGACACTTTTTCATAACTGCATTATTTCTTCAATTGCTTTTTGTTTTTTTCTTCTATTATAAATTATGCTAGGATGATCATATGATAATTGTGGTTCTTGTGATCCCCTAACTAACAATAAAGTTTCTCTATCACCTGTTGATGTATTAAATATTTCTTTAAAACTGAATGTGTACAAATAATTAATTTTTTGTTTCTCACAATAATCCATTACCAAATCTATTATGTAATCTACAAACCTTATATCATTTAAGTTATGTATTACTTCATCTAGTTTCGGGAACTTATATGGGGTCAGTTGTGTTATGTTTTCTGCAAAACGTCTATCAAACACATCACCATTCATATAAGAAATATCAAAATTGGGGGAATTAATTAATTTTACATGTGGGTAATACATTTCAAATCTTTTTATGTTTCCATTTCTTTCATTTAGTCTTTTTCTAGGAAATTCTATAGTAATCGTCCCAACCTCACCTTCTGCCATTAAATCATATGGTAGTTTCATTATGAAACCTCCAATGTAGAAAAACGACCAACCCTTTCAACTTTAATAGATTTTTCAAATAGGTCTTTAACACCAATATCATGTGTTATCAACATCATTTTCTTTTTAATATTGTGCTTTAATATTTGTAGTATGCTTTCCTTGCCCTCACTATCTAAATTCAACCTTCTATGACTTCATCAAGCATAAGTAAATTGATTCTACTGCCCGACTTCAACTCTGCAAACTCTATGAGAGAAAACATTATAGCAAGATTAATCCTTGCCTTTTGACCACTTGACAATTGTTCATAGGGCATTACTCCCCTCTTGCGTGGATCAATGTGCTGATTAAATTCTGAATTAAGTTCAAAGGGAAGACCTATTTCCATCACCTGCAAATACTTGTGTAAAGACTTATTAAAAACAGGAAGGTACTTGTTTATAATGTATGACCTTATCCCTGTATCAGATAGGATAGTAGATGCGGTACGCACCCTGTTGGACATGGTAGTATCTTTCTTATACTTAGTTTCTGTATCACTCAATTCCTTTTCTAATTCATCGGTATCGAATTCCTTTTTCCTCTCATTAAGTTCTTTTATCTTATCCTTAAACTTATCTTTATCAAGAACTAACCTAATGTTCGCATTAGAAAGAGAAGTCATTAAACTTTTTGTTTCATTTATCTTCTCTTTTATTTTATCTATATCACTCTTTGTTTTTGTCTTATTTGCTACTATATCTTGAATGGAAGTTTCTATTTTAACAATAGCATCCTTGACCTTTGTGATCCTCTTTTCCATATCATCCATTTCTACTTTAGATACCTTATAGTCTTGCCCACATTCTTTGCACTTGCCCTCTTTCATTAACCGAAGTTTTTTATTTAAGTGACTTAAATCTGACTCTAATCTATTTTTTCTTTCTACCTTTAATTGTTTTTCTTCATCATAATCATCGAATTGTTTTTCTTTGATTTGCAATTTAGTATCAAAATTCTCTACTAAGGTATTATTCTGATTGTGTTTCTTTAGGTTGTCCTGTATATCTTTCGTTGCTATCTTAATATCATCTTCAATATTTTTTATATCCTTTTCTATATTCTCTGCACTAAAAGATTGGTTTAGTCTAATCTTTTCTTTTGTTATTTCAATTTTGTTTAGTCCCGATACTAATTGTTCATTAATCTTTGATCTATATTCCTTACATTTTTGTGCCATGCTAGTTACAAGTTCAAGACCAAATATATTGTCAGCAACTAATCTTTTTTCATTGGGGTTCAATGACATAAACGGTTTATAGAATGTATTATCTATTAAACATATCTGATTAAAAATTCTAAAATCAACACCTATTATTTTATCAATTCTTTTTTGGAATTCTACCTTACCCACATTTTCTTTTACCTCACTACCATCCTTGTGTAGTATTAAGATATTAGGTGCTTGCCCTCGTTCTATTATATAGTCATGTCCTAGATTAGAAAATTCAAGTTTAACATACAATCCCTTGTTACTTACATTGTTTATTAACCCATGTAGTGGAGTCTTCCTGTAAGGTTTTCCGTACAAAGCATAATATATTGCTTCAATAATTGTACTCTTACCATGACCATTCTTTCCTGTGATAACTATGTTGTTAAAACTAGTAAGATCTATTTCAGATAATTTATTACTAAATGATAAAATATTCTTAAAAAATATTTGTTTGAACTCTAAAATGGTACACCTCAATCGACTAAGAATTTATTTAATTCTTGTCTGTTTATATTTTCATGAGTTCCTTTTCCAAGTCCCCCATGTTTAACATGAAATTCCTTGTGACATTCCTTGCATAAGGTTATCCCATTACCAATATCATATCGCAATTCCTTTACATACTTGAAAGATTCTATATGATGTGCTTGTAAATAAATTCCCTTTGTTTTACATTTTTGACATGTATAAGAATCCCTATCAAAAACCTGTTCTCTCCATATCCTATATTCAACGTCCCATCTTCTTTTTTTGTTTAACCCGTTTTTATATTCTTCTGTTTGATCTTTTTGCAAATGGTGTTTTTCTTTTTTATACTTTTCTTTTAAAGCACAAGAAATGGATCTTCTTTGTTTTTCCGACATTGAAATACCAGTTCTTGCTTTTGATATATTCTTTTTGTGTTCTTCACTAAGACCTTTCCCCTTATGGGAGTTTGATATTTTATCTCTTACTTTTTGTGGTATTGGAATTCCTTTCATAAAAATTTCATGTGCTTCTTTTACTGTTCTGATGATATTGAATTTTTTCAAATTCACATATACTGTTATTAAACCACACTTCTTAATTTTTGATATATCTTTTATTGTTTTCTTTTGTTCTATGTAAAGTTCTACTAATTCTTCTTTTGTAAAATAATATTTTTTCTTTTTTAAGGATTGTTTTTTTCTAGTTTCTAAAGATACGAATTTTCCTTTATTTGCCTTAGATATTCTCTCTTTTGTTTCCTTAGACATTTTATATCCAATTCTGTTTTTGTTAAATTCTTCGTAAGTTCTATACAATCCGAATTTTTTCAAATACTTATAAATTAAAATATGCCCACAACCTTTTATTTTTGCTATTTGTTCTTTTGTAAGTTTTTTGTCAATATATAGTTCCTTCAATTCTTCTTTTGTAAAATTAAACTTTCTTGGTCTTGCCATTTGTATCTCCCTAATAGATATAAATCGAGAGAGTAATTCCCTACTTATTAGGGTTTCGGGAAAAGGTTTTGCAACACCCTGTCCCCTCTCATTATTATTTATACTTATTAAGAATCGAAACATAATATCTCATTCATCCTCTAATACTTTTTTGTAGATATAATTAAATACTTTCATTAATTGTTCGTGATCTTCTCGTTCCAAGTCCGTTAGATAATCTTCTATGATATCAATTATTTTCTTGTTATCATTACCTACTGCAAGTTCTTCGTTACCATCATCGTTTTCTATAATAGAGAATGACTCTGGTCCTGCTTGCTCAAGTTCATACAGGAAATTAGAGAAAGGTGGTTCTTTAGTTTTTGTTACAACATATACTTTTATTATTTTATCTTTTGTATCCTTACATTCTATTAATGCTGAATGTACAAAATCTTCATCGTAGTATATCTTTTTATATAGAACATTTTCATTCTTTATGAATTCCATATGCAAAGTTTTGGTGTCCCAAATATAAAAACCTTTCTCTGATTGATAATCATTCCATGTTAATTCGTATGGTGTTCCCAAGTAATGTATATTGCCCTGTGTTTGTTTATTATGGTAGTGTCCCGAATATACTGAATCAAAGTTTTTAAATATTGATGAATCCATACCACCATCCATCTTATGACCTGGTATGACTTCAAAATTTTTGAATTCAAAATGACCAAAAGTTATACTATGAGGATTTTTCTTAATAAATTTTTCAAGATATTCTTCATCTTTCTCATTAGCAATCCAAGGTATTAAGGAATACTTTACACCATCATCTGTTTCATACATAATAGGAGTTTCTATTACCTTAATATTTTCATATTCTTTTAATACAGACAATGCTGTTATATCATTGTAGTGAGTATAGTATGCATCATGGTTTCCCATTAATACTTTAAGTCCGATCTTATGTTCAACATAGCATGTCAAAAAATCTTTTTTTGACCCAGTGGTGTGTATTAACGTTTATAGTCTTTCTAGAATGAAAAACATCACCCAACTGAATTACTTCTGTTATTTTATTATCTAACAAATAAGGAATAAAAGTTTTTTCCAAATAGTCAAGTTGGAACTTTAACCTTTGCTGACTATCTCCACTTGCTCCGAAATGGAGATCCGAAATAATTGCTATCTTACTCATTAATGATCTTCCTCTATGATCCAATCCAATACTACATCATTGTCAAATGAACCTCTTTCTATTCTTTTACGACTTTGTTTTGTTTCAATTTCTTTTTTTGATATATTCATGTGAACCATTAACTTTTCAAGAATTTCAAATAAATCTGCTAATTCTTCTACTACTTCTTCCTTACTATTAGCATGTCTTACTTCTTTTGATTCTTCTATAATCTTATTCTTGATATAGTCTAACAAGTCATTATCATCATGACCTTGAACTATTGAAAAGACCCTACCAGATTTTTTGATGATATTTGGAACACCATCACGTACTAATTTATTATAAGTTTTCTTCATAAGAAATTGTATAATGAAATACCTTATAAATCAACTTATTTCTTTGCTCTTTTTGCCTTCTTTTTAATGACTTTTAAGTTTAGATCATTTTCTCTTTTTTTCTTTTGTCGTTCAACATAATTCTTATAAGCAGTTTCTGTTTTAAGAGTTCTTTTCTTACCATCTTTAGTAGTCACAGTAATGGGTTGGAATTTAAGTTCCTTTTTTTCGGGATTAAATATTATGTTGTCCATATCATGTTTATTGTTCTTATGAACATCATAGAATATTCCTGTTTCTGCATCATCAAATAACTTTTTCTTCATTTCTGATTGTTTGTGTTCTGACTTTATTTCCTTAACAAAAGAAGTCCATGCTATTCTTGTAAAATAGGAGAAAGCATTTTTTGATGGATGATTTTCATCCCATGTATGAGCATATCTACAAGCAGTAAACAATGCTTCGGTGACCATCTTATCTCTATAGGTATAATTAATAAAGTTCTTTTTATGTGAGAAGTTTTTAACTATATTTAAAATGTTTTTACCAATGGCATTAGTCAAAGGAGTTCCTTTGTCCTTTTTCCACTCCTTTTTCCAATCATACATTTGTTTATAGAATTCTTTTTTATCAACATAATATTTGTCTTCTTTCTTACTTTTCATTAATGATCTCCTTTAAATAACGTACAAAAGAAATTTGTTCCGTGGATAAGTTTCCACAAGGAAATTATACAATGAATTTCGTTCTGAGTCAAGTTTTATTTTATAGATTTAATCGCATAACTAGTTGTTAAAACTAGTCCTGTAGTCACAATGCACCCACCAAAGAACCACAAAGCATTTTCTAATCTTTGTCTATTTGGTGTTTTAGCAAATTCTTTATATAACCCTTTATATAATTTTATCTCCCTATCTTGTTCTATAGAGTATTTTTTAAGGTCTTCTATTTCTTTTTCCTTGCCTGCGATCAGGGCATCTCGTACTGTCAATAGTTCTATTTGCTTTTTAATCTTATCTTCGTGTGCTAGTAGTTTATTGTTCAAAAGTTTATTTTCATCCCATAATTTGACCATATACTCTCTTTCAAAGAAATATCCTTTGAAAGGTATTGTTACAACTTGTCCTTTATCATATAAATATGATCTAAACTCGGATTCGTTTATAACATTTGTATTTGTGTTTCCCCATAAGGAAACGACCAACAATAATAAAAATAATAATTTCTTAATTATCAAAATATTCTTTTTCCTTTTTTCTGAACTCTTTCAGTATTTCTTCATCAGATAAGTCACCTGTACTCTTGTAATCTACTGTACCATCATTCTTATCCAATTCATTTAATTCTCTTTCAAGTCTTTTTTCTTTATCTTCCAATTCTGAATTATCCTTCCTAGTCTTTTTTAGGTTTTCCTTTATTAATTCCTTGTTTACATTAATCTTTTCTTTCTCTTTATTGAACATATCCAATAGAGCGTGCATTTTGTTTTTCTTTGCTAGTACTATTGCTACACCAACTGCTAGTATAGATAGAACAGTACCGACTATGACCATGACCGAATCTTAGACTTCCAAAAAACTTCTTTGCCTTTCCCTCTGCCATTTTATTCTTCTTCGGGAGCAATATCTAGTTTACGTTTGATTGCCATATCAAATAGTTTGTGTATATCCTTAGTCAATATAATACCAACGGTGATTAACATAGCAATAAAAACTTTGCTATCTAACAGAATCAACTCCGTATAGAGTATCTTCTAACCAAACCTTGTCTACAATAACTGTTGCTAAAAAAAGTAATGATATAGTTACTTTCTTTGACTTTGCGGTTATAGCACTTCCTACTTTCTTTGCATTATCTTTAACATTCATAATAAACTCCAAACTTATTTATCTGTTTCAATTTTCTTCAATAAATTTTCTCGATAATCTTTTGGGATTCCCAATTTATCATATATTTCATCCCTTTCGTTAATTAATTTTTCTACTGTTCCTTGTTCCTTTTTCGCAATATTTTTTAATTCTTTAAACAGATCTTTTATTTCTTCTTGAAACCTTTCCAATATTGTTTTCTTATTATTTTCATATTTGGTAAGTTCATCTAAGTTAATGATAGTGTGATTTATAAAGTTTTCAGAAAAGAATGTGCTTGCAGTAGTACCTAATTTTTCCAACATATCTTCTATGTATTTTTCATATTCAAGTTCAGTTTTTTCTACAAAACCATTTCTTAAACATGCCTGTCTTATCATATCCTTCCCTTTCAAAAAGAATTCTTGTAATACAGATTTAAAATTTAGATAGTCAGCATGATGAACAGGAACTCCACCAACTTCTTTATCCATTAAATATTTTATAACATATTCCAAAGAAATATTTTTCATTTTAAGAACATACTCCTCTGCTTTTGTCATTTGATTTGCTATCAAATCTCTATATTTAATATTATTTATTTGAATGGAAATTTCTGTTACTCTTGTGATTGGATAATATAAATCCATATTCTCAAGTTGTGCTTTCCTTTCCTTTGCCTTCTTTCCTCTTAGAACTCCAATCAACCAGATACTAAATCTTCCTAATGTTAGTCTGTTGATTACATTATATGCTAGTATTAACATACACACGAGGTCAAATATTATTATAGTTAAACTATACCATGGCATTAACAATTCCTTTCATTATAATATATAACCAACAGACTAAACATAAAAAATTATTTTTCTTCTATCAACTCCATTATCGGTTTAAGTTGTGCCATAGAAAGTTCTTTCGGCACATCTTCTAATTTTATTTTATGAAGTTTCAAATCACTTTCTTCTTTCAAAAGTTTATCATTTTCACTATTAACTCTGTCTATTTCATCCATGAGTTCTGAAAAGTTTTTCTTGAGTTTAATAACTTTGGTTTCAAACTCTTCTTTCTTCGTTGGATCTATCTGATATTCGGATCGTACTATAACAGAATTTCCTTCTTTATCTTTTAAAGAATATTTCTCTAAAAGAACTTTCTTCTTATCAAGAAAGTCTTTTTCTGTTTCAAGGAATTTTCCCTCAAGTTTAAGTAAAGACTCTCGTATTGTTTTTATCTCTACTTCGATTGTGTTTTTGTTTTTTAACATGGCATATGCGAATTTGACTCCACGCAACCCTGCTAACCCATTAATGGTTTTATACATTGTGAATAATTGTTCTTTCTTCATTATTTTATCCTTCTTTATAATAATTTCTATACTTATTTATATTTTTTAAAAAACCCCATTTTAAACTATATTTCCTGTTATTCCAAGAGATGTCATTAGTTCTTCATAAGTACTTAACTTTACTGCTCCATATGTTGACATGTTTCTCATCATCATATCTGTATAATCTGTTATAGATTCACTAGGAATATCAGCATATACTTGAGTATATATTTGGTTTCCTGTTATAGTTCCACCTTGTCCATCATCATACTTTTTAATATATTTAACAGTTAGTCTGCTATCTTTAAGATTGATGTTTACGTCTGTTACTTCAATTTCTTTAATAGACTTTTCTTCCTCTACTGTTATTATTTCGTTTATTGGTGTTGTTAATTCTAATGGCATTTTAACCTCCCTATGGTCTTTGTGCTGATAATATACTTATTTGTGCTGGTGTTAATATTGTATTCCATATAGCAAAGTGGGCAAGTCCACCTTGAAAATAATCTGTCGCACCATCAGATGCTCTACCAATAGTTGCCGTAAATGTTCCACTATCCCAGGATTTATTAACATTATCACTTCCTACAGCCGTGTTATTTACATAATATAATACTGTATTGGATGCACCACTATCTACTGTCATAAAAAAACATACTGGAGCATTTTGGTCTCCCGTAGGTACAACTTGATTATAAAAGTTTACACTAACGCCTACCTTAACTCTCCAATAAAAATCCCAGTTAGTAGTGCCATAAGAATACATCTCAAGGTATTGACTTCCGTCATTCATACTGAACAACATATCATCACCCGCCTGTGTCCAAGCGGCACTATTATGGTCTGCCCATATCATAACAGAAACGGCATCGGTGGTTACTAAATCAAGGTCTGTCCATAAATTTGTTGCTATATCTGCATACTCAGTAGAACCATCAAACGTAGGATGTAGTCTTCCATCATGTCCCTGCCAATCATTGTATGTAGGTGTTCCACTATAGGTTGCGTTTTCTTTAAATCGTGAAAAGTCAATCAAAGTAGAATTGTTTTCAATCATAGGATAATACCTTACGAGATTAACAGGATCAAGAGTAATAACCTTATTGATATAATCAGTTCCAAACATTAAGAAACACTCCAAATAGGTGTAAGAATAATATTAGTACCATCACTTATCCAATAAACAATCATTGTAGTAGAAGCAGGCATTGTCCACACATCAACACCACCTGTTATTAAATAGTTAGCAGAGTTCCATGTTATAGTCCTATTAGTACCATCACAAGTGAATTTAAAGTATCCAAAATATCCCGAAACATCATTGGCAATAAGATTGATAGATATATTTCCTGTTAATTGCCCAACTGTTATTGCAGTTCCATTGGTTGCATCTGGTGATATAGCGGCTGCGTATGAAATAGATTGTGTGTCCAATGCTCCTGCACTTCCGCCACCTGCTAATAAATCTGTAGCAGTTCCTGCACTATCTTTAAAATAAAGAGTAGTAGTTCCACCATCATCCGCAACATATATTCTTCCCTCATTTGATGCAGGATTTCCTGGAGCAGTTTGTTCGGGTATATCAATATATGTATTAACTGTTACTGCACCATCGACATCTAATTTTGTTCCAGGAGCATTTGTTCCTATACCAACTCTATCATTCCCCGAATCTACATAAAATAAATCTATATCCCCTGTTCCTCTTATTACAAAATCAGAATCTGCTTGTGCAGTATTTACAATTAGAAACCCACCATTAGAAGCAAGAGCAGGAGTTGTTACCGCATTAAATGTAACATTAGCAGTTGTAGTAACATCTTGATCCAACCAATCCAAAAAATCTTGTACTGTTGACCCTGTGGTAGTTGTTGAAACATCACTAGCAGTAACACCACCCACACCACTATGACTATGCAAAGCATCCGCATTAGAACCATCGGTCAACGTATTTAATTCAGCACCTGTTGCGGTTGTATCGTTATGACTTGCTATGGTGTGGTATAATCCTAAATCATCTAGATAATCTTGTACGGTTAATCCTGTTGCGGTTGTTGTTACATCACTTGCGGTTGCTCCAATTCCAGAGTGAGTATGTAATGCATCGGCATTTGAACCATCTAAAAGTTGGTTCGCATTTTGACCCTCTAATGTCAAATCACCATCTATTGTAAAATTGCCTACTACATCCATTGCTATACCTCATTCATATTTATACTATACTATTGAGTTCCCAAATACTTTATATTTCCATATCCTAAATTAGTAAAATAAAATCTTACATCATCTAAATCACCATCAAAAAATTCATAGTCGCCAGAATTATCAAAACCCAAATTGATTGCGGTTATTGCAGGAAGACTATAAGTAGAAGGAGTTTCTGTTGCCCCCGCAATAAAATCACCATCAATATAAAAACGTATATCATCAGTTCCTGTACCTTCACGTTCAACTGCAATATGATGCCAACTCCCATCACAAATAGTTCCTCCACCCCATGCACCACTTGTATATTCAGTCCGCTCCTATTTCTATAATTACTGCATCTGTTGAACCATCTATATAAAATGCAAGATCATCAGAACTATTCAATGAAAAAATACATTGTTTATCCGTAGTGTAAGATGACTTTACCCATGCACTACAAGTAAACACACCTATTCCGATTATAGGTAAATTGGAAACACTAACCGAAGCATCGGGTGCTCCTGCATCACCACCAAATAAAGCAGATCCGTTTATATGACCTGTTTGTCCCAACGTTACACCTTGAGTGAATGTTATATCATTATGGTTTTTACTAAAATCTTCTAATGTAGTTCCTGTTGTTTCATCTAATTTATACCAAATATGTAATTGACCGTATTCTCCAAGACTATCTACTTGATCGTGGAAAAACGCATTATCTTGTAATGTTAGTGATCTATTAAACAGTTGGACATCTTGAATGAGTCCATTAAAATGATCTACATTATTATTAACTGAACCTATATAAAGATCCGTACCACTATCTACAAGACTAACAGTTCCACCTAAAGTATGTGGATTTCCAGAGTTGGCATCATCATCAATAAAAAAACTAACATCGTTACCATCTTTAGATACACTAACATAATGCCATTGACCTGCTATAAGAGTATCAGTTGACGTAACACTTTCAGAAGAAGAACCATCACCTACTTCAAAATTCAATGCACCTGTATTCGTAACTTTAAAAATAAAAGGACTCGCAGGATTTCCTGTCTCGGTAGATGCCTTTGCACAAATACAATTATCATCAGCAAAATTAGTAACCTTAACAAAAGCAGTTGCTGATAAATTTCTAGTTAGTGTTAAAGATGATTGGTTATGTGGAACTACTACATAATCGTTAGTGTTGTCAAATTCTAGTGCCAAATAATTTTTATAAAATCCTGTATAAGATTGTGTTGCTCCAACTATAGTTCCGTTATTACCAAAAACGGAATCATCTACAGTAGTACCCGATGCTTCAGCAAGATCCCAATGTCCAACATATCCAGAATTAGATCGTTTAATACTTGCTAACGTTGCGATTTCAGCATCAGTTAATGCACGATTATATATTCTAACATCGTCCATCATACCAGTAGAACCCCTGTTTCCTGCAGGCCCTGCTCCTACACCTACCGCACTCCCACCATCAGCAGTTGTCACACTAATTATTCTTTCTACATCAAAAACACCATTTATAAAAAATCTCGTTGCGGTTCCCGACATAGTAACCGCAACATGATACCATCGTCCCGATGAAATTTGATCATCACTATTCAATAGTAATCTAACTGTTCCGTTACCTCGACCAAATCTCGCATATCCTCTAGTGAAATATAAAACATAAGGGGCAGGGTAAATTGTACTACCACCAGGATCTAACCATTTCCCTAGTGTACATCTGTCACCCGAAGTTATCTCTACCCACACCCAACATGCTATGGTAAGATCACCTGTAATTTGTAATGAAGGATCATCAGCAACTGTAACATAATTTATGCCACCTGACATATAAACAGACCGTCCAAAATACCCAACAAGACCTTGTTGTAATGTTCCAACTTCCGTACCATCGTTTCCAAGACCACTATGATCTATTATGGTTGATCCCGCAACCAATTCATTAAATTTGAGGTGAAGAACTTGATCTTCTCTTACCGCATCAATTTTAGTGTATGGAACTTTTCTACCATTTATTATCATTCCAATCTACCTTCAATAACATATACATCACTTCCAAGATGTTCTATACTAACCTTAACCCATTGTTTTTCTGTTGTGTTAAAATCATCTGCTTGATTTACTGTTACTCCTGTATCACTTCCTATTGTTACTTGCCCTGCACCCTTCTGTAATATTGCACACCAAAAATCAGATTCCAAACCAGAAGGAACTGTTAGATCTATTGCAGACCCATTATCTAATGTTATTAATTTTCCTTTATCGGAATCAAGTAATGTATAAGAAGTTCCTGTTTGTGCATTTATATCCAATCCAACTAGATTATGTTCTATGCCTGCTCCATCTTGAAAGTATAATGAGTTTAATGTTGTGGTGTATATTTTTCCATAATTTGTATCTGCGGTAGGAGTAGTAGTTTCTTTTAATCCAAGTACACCATCCCCTGCTAACATTAAGTCATAGTTTGCAGAAACAGAAGTTGCATTGATTGTTATGTTATCGTTCCCCGCATCTAAGAAAAAACAATAGTCATTGTTAAGACCTTCTATTCTAGTGTTTGTATCATTTGCTAGTTGATTTAAAACTATTTCGATATCCCATAATACTAAGGTTTCTGCATAGGCAGATGATGAAATTAAGACAGGATTCCTACTATTTGAAACATTGCTTAGAGCCATACCTCCAGATGTATCTACCTTAATTCCCCAAGTTTTAACAGTATTTCCTATACGTAAATCGACAGATCCCCCCGATGTTCGATCTATGCTCAACATTATCTGTGTATCAGATGAAAGTGTTAATGTTCCGAATCGTTGGTGTTGCAGATGATGTTACATCCTGGTTAATAAAAGTATGACTTGATCCATCAGATGTTATGTGAGATGTGTTTGTTCCTATGGTAGTGTCCATAGCATCTATCTTATCATAGATTGCATTTCGTGAAGTTGCCGTAGTAGCATCACCATCCCACGATCCACTATATACACTATCATCTACAGATGCTCCACCACCACTAGTACCTGTACCCGAAGCAGAAGCACTTACCGTAACACGAACATCAGTTGTATTGTCATAAGTTTTTATTCTTACAGTATTAACATCGGGAAATGAAATACTATCTACAATAATAATTTCATCTGTACTAGCATCCCTTGTGCTAACAAATAAATCTTTTGTACCTAGATTGTGAACAAAGTCTTCATAATAAATGTTTGTGCCTGTTGTTTCCAAAACCCAACTAGCAAGAGTAGTTGATTGTGATGTTGTACCATTTACTATGTCAGCAATATCTTGTAGGGTTTGTCCTGTACTATCAGTTGTTACATCACTAGCAACTACCGATCCAACTCCTGCGTGAGTGTGGAGAGCATCGGCATTACTTCCATCTGTTAGTGTTTCTAATTCAGCACCTGTTGCGGTTGTATCATTATGACTTGCTATGGTATGATAGTTTCCTAAGTCATCTAGATAATCTTGTACGGTTAATCCTGTTGCGGTTGTTGAAACATCTGTTGCGGTAACACTACCAACTCCTGCGTGAGTGTGGAGAGCATCGGCATTACTTCCATCTGTAAGAGTTTCTGCTTGTGCCCCTGTAATATCGGTGTTGGCAAAAAAAGTTGTGACTTCGGTATGTTGTGCGGATGTTAAATGATAATATTCACTAGTAGTACCACCTTGTAGTCCTGCTAGATTATTATGTTGCGTTACTAACGGTGAATTAAAATGTGTATTATGTTCAGTACCATCATAAGTAGTTGTTAAAGTAGTTGTGTTATTACTTGTAACAAAAGTTATTGCACCTAATTTATGTGCTGTTGTTATTGAAAATGCAGATTGTGAAGATGTCCAATTATATTGTCCTATTGTTGCTAATGAAATTCTTGTTACTGGAGGACTACTTGATATAAATAATCTTTTCCAAACATTAAAAGATACTGTACTTTGGTTTACATACGTAGTTGGAACTGCAATAGTTATAATAGTATCACTAGTTTCTTGTTGCTATCCTATATAATCCTGTAGAAGTTTGTAAATATGATGCAATAGTATTTGTAGCACTTGCATCTATTTTAGAAGTTGCAAAAGGGGTTCCACCGCTTGCTGTTACTGTTCTAGTTGTTCCTGTACCTGTTACTGTAACTGTAATAGAACCACCGTCTTGAGGTAATACTGAATATATACCTCTTTGCATATAAGTAACCCGTCCACTAAGAACAGAATTTACATAGGCATATGAAGTAAATGACCAAGTTCCACCATCTATGGTTTGTCTGCCCATAGCAGTATCATACAAAAATGCTGATGATAAAACAGTATTTGATACCGCTTGTTTTGATATTGTTAATTCCGTAGTTGTTACAGGAGATTTAGATAATGTATATATCGGATTAGCATTATTTGTTCCTGTTGCGGTAATAGTAGGACTAGCATTAAAAAACTGTACACCTGTTCCTGCACTACTTGTTGCAGGAACACCATTTATCCATGCGGTTCCATTCCAGGTTAGAACTTGCCCGATTGATAATGTATTTATATTAGTATCTGAATGTGAATCAACGGTATGGTATGATCCTAAATCATCTAGATAATCTTGTACTGTTAATCCTGTTCCTGTAGTTGTTATTACACTAGCATCATGTATGTGATAGGCATCAGCATTTACCCCTGTTGTTAATGCAGTATGTTCGGCAGTAGTAAGAATCAAATCTAAATCTATATCACGATCTGCCATTGTTATGGTTCGTGTGTTTCCTGCTGTGATTGCACTTGCTTGAAAATCAATTATTTTTGTGGCAGTAACATCATCAAAGATGGTAAATAAACCATCGTTAAAATTTACTATTGCATTTCCACCACCACCACCACTAACTTGTGATGGTTCGGTTCCTCTAAGATCAATTTGGGAAACAAAACTAACACCATTAACTTCTTTTTGTAATGTAACACGACAAATTAAAAATCCTGTTCCACTATCTCTTATAAATTGTGAAGGTATAGAATATTCATCATATCCACTAACATCATTTTCTGCGTCTGCTTGATTAGTATATACACCAGATGGAAGATTTAACATTAAAGGAGAATATTCTCCTGTCTTATTGGTGACACCAATAAATGTAACATTAAAATATCTTCCTGTATTTATTGATGTTCCTGTTGAATCTTCTGTTATATCTGATAAATCATATATCACATTGTATGGAGTTGTATTGTCATTAATAACATGAATATCATCTTTGCCTGTGATATCTGATGTATCTTTTGCAGAAAATGTATGCAAGTGCATTTGTGACACAATACCTGAACTACATTTGAAAGAAACATAGTCGGGAGTAGGAGCAGTATCAGTTGAAATATAAGTTCCACCATCACCCGCAGGATCAATCCCCGATTTATATTTTGGGGGTTGCTCCCTTATCCATCTTCCTATGTGGTTTAGATGTCCTTGGTTTTGTGCATCCGCAAAATGATCATTCCAATTTTGATTTATTAATGCCCCATTTGATTGTACCGTTGATGCTGATTGCACAAAGAAATAACCTATAGGAATATGCTCTGCTGTTGGAAAAGAAGTTGGTGATTTTACTAATGTTGTTGGATCACTTTCTAAAATATAAATCCAATTTTCTTGAGGTACAGTATCAGTTCCTGCCGTTAATGCTATAGTTTTTGCAGGAGTACAATCAAGAGTATATAATCCACTAGAAAATATTTCTATTAAGTCGCCCCCACCCGATTTTTCCAATGACATTGTGATAGTAGCACCATCAGATGTTACTAAAGCATCAAATTGCTCTTTGAATGTTCCGTTATGAAATTGCAATAAATCATCTCGGTTACTTCCAATATCAACATTAATAAGAATAACACCACTAACGGAATCAGATAAAAGACAATTTCCAATTTGAATAGAAAAGTTTGGCATGGAAGGTTTTGTGGTAGTAACCTCACCAGGAACTGCACTTAAATATAATAATTCTCCATCAGAAAAACTTGATGTATCTATATCATGAACTTCACCTTGTGATGTTATATACCCATAACTTCCATCTTCTATAGAGTGTGTTGCCATACCCAAAGTAGAAAGGCATGTACTAGCACTTGAAGCATCTGCCAACCCTATTGTGGGAACTGTATGTTCACCTGTTTGAGAAAAAATCCCAGACAGATAACACACTTTTCCATCAGATATTTCAGAACCAGTATTATTATAAACTCTTATCCAATTTTCACGACCTATCTGATGTGTTGCATCTGCTTCATCAACATAAAATGATAATGTATGATGTTCTTTATCATAAAATAATAGTCCTTCTTGATGGGCAGGGGGATCGACCGTAGTATCAAACGTAGTATATTTCTTTACGTCTTCCTCACCGTCAATCCAATACCCACCTAGACCATCACCGATAAGCATTTGTTGAGTATCAGTTGCTACATATACTTCACCCTCACTTAAAGAGGGAACGTTCGCAAGGAGACCTCGCTTATGTTGGATTTTTAATGACATTAACCAACCTTAAATTAATTTTTAGAATGAGTCGCAATCAATATCTTCCAATATGTGAACGTGATCTATTCTTGCTACTGCATTTAATGATCCTGCTTCGGGAGTACCATCTGAATTACTATTTACTGCTTGCAATTCTCCTGTACCAACTCCACCGTATTCAACAGTAAGAGTTGTGCCCGATGCCGTCAAACCTGTTCCTGCAAGTGAACTAACATCAACACCAACACCGTTAGCAGTAACATTTACACCTAAAATATTTCCGCCTGTTTCTGTGTCAGGGTCAACAACAAGTGTAGTGCCCGATGCGGTCAGACCGTTACCATCTAATGCCCCAACATCAATACCAATACCATTAGCAGTAATATTTACTCCTAGAATATTTCCACCACTTTCGGTGTCGGAATCAATTACTAATTCTCCACTTCCTGTTGTAGTAAGACCGTTACCATCTATAGAAGTAAGATCAAGTCCAACTCCGTTTGCAGAAACACTTACTGATACAGTATCACCACCTGTTGTAACATCTCCTACAACTGAAAGTGATGAACCATTTCCACCTGTAAGACCGTTACCTGCAACAGATGCGGTTAATTTATTTTCATCAATAGAATTATCAGTTACGGATATTTCTACATCGTCCCCTGTTAGGGAAGTAACTGTAATTGAATCTCCTGCAATAATATCTTGATTGACTTCAGCACCGTCTGCAATATTTCCAAGTTTGGTATATTCAGCAGAAGTTAAGTGGTAGTATTCACCAGATGTTCCACCATCTAATCCACTTAGATTGTTGTGAAAGTTGGTAGGATCTGTCATTCTAATCCATCTACCATCACTTGCTGGTCTATCATCGGGTTCTACTACATCATTGAGAACTTCAGCATCTGATGATTCTAAATCAAATCTAAATAAACCTACGTCTTCAACATGCACTAAAACTTTATCTGTTCCTGTTGTGCCTGTGCTAGTAGTATCAATCGCCTCTAACGCAGAAATATCTTGAACTGGAGGAAGTATTGCTCCACCAGTTCCTGTATCAACCCCTGCTATCGCACTAGTAATTTCATTACTAATTTTTGTTGCCGACCAAAGGTTGGTAGAAGTTTCCTGTTCATCGTCCAATTCTCTGTGAATAGAAACATCATTGATGTGGTCGTAAATCGTTTGCCCTGTTACTGTATTAGTACTATTGGTATCATAGATCGTTGTTACCCGACCTGCATCAAGATAAGTAAGTAAAACTTTACCATAATTTGCCCCATCAGCAATATCATCAAGAGTGCCACCGAGTTCACTTAGATTATTTGCTCCAACTAATCTC
>CAVYIL010000006.1:0-7853 GCA_963768325.1 uncultured Flavobacteriaceae bacterium
GCTGTCCGAAACTTTGCCCAGTCGAACATGGATAAGCATAGACTAATAACGGTACTGTCTATAAGTTTTATACTTCGGTCTTTAATTTTATCTATTATGTGGGATTCATGACGATTAGATAGGATATGGCTGTAATGGGTCAACAGTCTGTTGTAAAGGCTCTCGAATACTTTATAACCTCTGTTTTTATTACCATCACTCATAGTAGAACGTGCTGGACTCTGATCAAGACCTAAACTTGATATGAATGTCTCGGACACCCCAATACTACTAGAAATATCGCTTAAAGTCAGGCATTTATTAAGCTGTCCGAAAGTTAAAGCTACAAATTGATCGAAAGTCTTATACCTACTGCAGCCCTTATCGCTTTTATGATTTTCGGAACATCTCCTAATCATCCAACGAGGAACTAAATCTAAAATTTGGCGAATTAATGGAGTATTTGTGTTTTTAGTACGCTTAAAGAGTCCCATAAAATGTATTTAAATTTTAGAAAGCTAAAATACGAGTTTCTAAGGATGTTTTGAAAATATAACTTTCGGATAGTTATGGTATTTTTTATAAGTTATATCTCTTATTGATAAAGTAAATGTTAACTAATTTAGTATAGAATCAATAACTTCTTTTGTAGTGGTTTGTAAGTTTTTTGGAAGCAAGTTATCTTTTGGTAAAACTGCTAAATATCTATTGTTATTAGAGTCAAATACTTGTTTAAAAATAGGGGCATCAAATTTTAGTTTGTCACAGATCTCTCTTATTAAATCAAAATGATAGATGAGGTCATTACTTCCTAAATGGAATATACCTTTTTTATTATGATTAAGGATATAATGTATTTGTTGTGCTAGTTTTGAAATTGTAGTAGCATTAATAATAACATTAGGAAATATTTCAATGGGTATTTTTAAGAGATTTAAATTTTTTAGTTCTTTTACTCTTGGGGTATCTGGTCCAAAAATCATAGGAACTCTGGCAATTACATATTTATGGGGAGGCAATCTTAATAATGCATTTTCTATTTTAATTTTAAATCTCCCATATACACTTTCGCTTAAAGTTTTATCATACTCATAAGAGGGATAATTAATAAAAGAGTCAAATACATTAGCACTAGAAATGAATACTAATCTACATTCGTTTTCTTGTACCCATTTTATCATTCGTTTATGGGCATCAATTTGCGAATTAAAGTTACCGCGTAGAGTCGATATAATTATTGAAGGTTTTAGATTATCTAGTAATATAGATATATCTTCTGTTTCCATATCATATTGAAAGAACTTTTGATTTTTTTCGAAAAATGGATTATCTGTATGGTAAGTGCCATAAGTATCGTAATAGGAATTTAGTTCTCTATAGAACGCATTACCTATAAAACCACTACCTCCTATGATTAGTATTTTATTCAATATAAGTTACCTGTATAATTTAGTTTCGAATTATATGAAGATTCTTATAATTCGAAACTAAAGGGTTTATACTATTTTTTCGGAAATTAAACTTTGTAAAACGGTAGTTTCACTACTGTTGCAGGGATTGCTTTTTTACGGATTTGGATATTTATTTTACTACCAGGTTTTGACATAACGATGGGTACGTAACCTAATCCTATACCTTTTTCTAATGATGGGGACATAGTGCCAGATGTAACAGTTCCTATTTTATTACCAATGTTATCGACAATATCATAATCATGGCGTGGAATCCCTTTTTCATCTAGTTCAAAAGCAATTAGTTTTCGTTCTGCTCCTTTTTCTTTTTCTTTGGCAAGAGCATCAGAATGGATAAAATCTTTTGAGAATTTGGTTATCCATCCTAAACCAGCTTCGATAGGTGAAGTGGTATCGTTGATATCATTACCATATAAACAATATCCCATTTCTAAACGCAATGTGTCTCTTGCTGCCAGTCCAATAGGTTTAATACCATAATCAGATCCTGCCTCTAACACCTTATTCCATACTTGTAGAATGGATTCATTTTTACAATAAATTTCAAAACCTCCACTACCAGTATACCCAGTAGCTGAAATAATCACATCTTCGATACCTGCAAAATTTGCAATTTCGAAAGTATAAAACTTCATCTCTTCTAGATTTACAGAGGTTAGTGATTGCATTGCTTTAGCAGCTTTAGGACCTTGTATAGCTAGTAAAGAATATTCATCCGATACATTTTGCATTTTTGCATTCATGGTATTATGACTACTAATCCATTCCCAATCTTTCTGAATATTAGAAGCGTTAACGACTAATAAATATTTGTCATCAGCAATTTTGTATACAATTAAATCATCAACAATTCCTCCTTTATCATTGGGTAAACAACTATATTGAGCTTTTCCATTTACTAATACAGAGGCGTCATTAGAGGTTACTTTTTGTATTAGGTCTAAAGCATTGGGACCAGTTATAAAAAATTCTCCCATATGGGATACATCAAAAACACCAACACCATTACGAACGGTTTCATGTTCTATATTTATACCTTCATAGGATACAGGCATATTATATCCAGCAAAAGGAATTATTTTGGCTCCTAAAGCGATGTGAGTTTCTGTCAGCGCAGTGTTTTTCATGTATTAATTGATTTTAACATACCAAAAAGAAGTCGAAAGTATAAAACTTTAAGATTGTATACAATGGTTTTTAGATTTTTATCTTAAATAAGTTATTTAATACCATTCTCTTTATGAATTTACTGCAATAAAATCTTCTTTTTTCCTGTCAGCTTCTAGATAAAAATAATCCATAGCGCTGTTATGCTTTATTTTGCTCTATCGTATATATAATCAATAGGGTATTTTCTTTTACCGTAAATTCATAATACTTAATGCACATGAACTAATTTTTTTGTTTAACAGTTTCGATTAAAAAAGTGTTTATTATTTTCTAAATCTTCTATCATAATTTCTTTTAACTCCTTTTGGTTTAGTTGATTTCTTATTATTAACAGCAACCTCTTTTATTTCTTGAAAAGGGTTACTTGTTTCAAAACCTTCAAGAATTTCGCTAGGTATAGCTAGTCCGAGTAATTTTTCTATATCTTTAACGTAGCTTATTTCTTCATGACATACTAAAGAGATAGCTTCTCCACTTGCACCGGCTCTACCTGTACGCCCAATTCTATGTATATAATCTTCGGGGATATTGGGCAACTCAAAATTAATTACATGAGGTAGTAAAGGAATATCTAAGCCTCTTGCAGCAATATCTGTAGCTACCAATATACGAATATCATTTTTCTTAAAACCATTTAGAGCTTTTGTTCTAGCTCCCTGACTTTTATTACCATGAATGGCCGCAGATGTAATTCCGTTTTTGTTTAATTTTTCACTAAGACGATTGGCACCATGTTTAGTTCTTGTAAAAATTAACACTTGTTTCCAATTTCCATCTGATATGATCTTAATGATAGCCTCTGTTTTTTTGGGTTTATCAATACGATACATTTTTTGAATTACTTTATCCGCAGTAGTATTCTCAGGCGTAGCCTCTACTGTTACAGGATTGTATAAAATCCCATTAGCTAATTTTTTTATTTCTTTGGAAAATGTAGCAGAAAACAGTAAATTTTGTCTTTTTGATGGTAATAAACTAAGTATTTTATTAATATCTCTCTGAAACCCCATGTCAAGCATTCTGTCAGCCTCATCTAAAACCAAAATTTCGACATTAGCAAATGATACGGCTTTTTGATTATACAAATCTAATAGTCGCCCAGGTGTAGCCACAAGTATATCTATTCCTTTTTTTAAAGCTTTTATCTGAGGGGTTGTATTTACGCCTCCAAAAATTACCATAGAACGTATATCTACAAATTCACTATACGCGTTTATATTATCTAATATTTGTGCAGCTAATTCTCTTGTAGGAGTCAATATTAATGCTCTCACAGATCTTTTTCCGACCTTTTGTTTCTGAGTTAATAATTGTAATATAGGTAAGGTAAAACCAGCTGTTTTTCCTGTTCCTGTTTGTGCAGATGCTAAAACATCTTTTCCTTCTAAAATTACTGGTATTGCTTTTTCCTGAATTGGAGAAGGCTTTGTGTATCCTTTTTTGTTGATAGCTTTCAGCAAAGTGTCGGATAATCCTAATGTGTTAAATGACATATATAATGTTTAGGAAATAAAATATTGAATGAATTACTTACTATGTACAATAATTATTTCCGAATTTGGAGACAAAGGTACATCTAATTTATTCCATACTTCCTTTATAAATTTTAATGTTCTAAAGTTTTTTTTAGCTTTCGTTTTTTACTGTTATATTAATGCTTTATTTTAGAGTATTTTTCATTCTTTTAAATAAAGAAGTTTAGATCACTTCAAATAATATTTACAGAAATTCTGAAAAAAAGTTGGGCTATTCCTTTTAAATTATTAATTATTAAACCTTAGATGTTTTTTAGAGAAATCAATACAAACGTTCTAAAAACATGTTTTTACTAGTAATAAACGTTAGTTTTTTATTATTTTACATATTTAAGTTTGATTTATTATGGTTTTTCCGTATTTTTAAAATAACCAAATCTAATTAAATTGATTAGTTATGCAAAAGGTAACATTAGAACAACAATTTAATGCTCAAAATCTAATTGAAAAATATGAAGATGTTTGGAATAAGGGGATTCATTTGTTTACAATAAATGATAGAAATAGAGATTTTCAGTATAGTATATTTTATGTAAACTTTCTATTTGTAGAAGTTATTTATAATAAACTGAATGATGGTATTCTTATGATAAAAAGTTTTACTGATACAGGGAAATTACTTTTTTATATGCAAGAAGATTTTTCGTAAAAAATATTTTTAATTAGTTTTTATAGATTTTTTTCTTTGAAAAAGAAGAAAAAGATATGCTTGAGTATGCTTTTTCAGATATTTATGTCATAAATATGATACAGATGTAATGCTACTTAAAATATTACTTCATAACTATCCGAAAGTTATATTTTCAAAACATCCTTAGAAACTCGTATTTAAGTTTTCTAAAATTTAAATACATTTTATGGGACTCTTCAAGCGTACTAAAAACACAAATATTCCATTAATTCGCCAAATTTTAGATTTAGTTCCTCGTTGGATGATTAGGAGATGTTCCGAAAATCATAAAAGCGATAAGGGCTGCAGTAGGTATAAGACTTTCGATCAATTTGTAGCTTTAACTTTCGGACAGCTTAATAAATGCCTGACTTTAAGCGATATTTCTAGTAGTATTGGGGTGTCCTGGATATTCTGATGATGTTGACCCCCATTCTGGTCATATTGACCCCCCCTGTTGATTTTTCTTTAAAAAGATAAGTTACTGACAAAATTACAGTTTTTTTCTTAGACTTTTTCCTTTAAGTTCAATACGATGAGAAGAGTGTACCAATCGATCTAAAATTGCATTTGCAATAGTTGCTTCTCCTATTATCTCATACCAACTAGTAACAGGAAGTTGGCTTACTATTATAGTTGCTTTTTTTGCGTGTCTATCTTCAATAATTTCCATCAAATCCATTTGTTGTTTTTTATCTAAATGTGTTAATCCAAAATCATCAAGTATAAGTAATCCTGCTTTAGCTATTTTATCAAATAGTTTAAAGACACTCCCATCAATTCTTGCCATTTTTATTTTGAGTAATAATTTTTGAATATTAAAATACAATACTGCTATTCCCTGAGAACAGGCTCTATGTCCTAAAGCAGATGCAGCAAAACTTTTCCCACAGCCAGTAGCCCCAGTAACAAGTATAGATTCTCCTTTGTTTAGATAGTTTCCCGTAGCTAATTCTGTTATTTGAGATTTATTAAGTCCTCTAGTATTTTCATAAATTAATTCTTCTATTGTGGCACTATATCTAAACTTAGCTCCTCTTTTAAGTCTTTCAAAACGTCTGTTTATTCTATCTTCTTGTTCGCCTTGTAATAGTATTTCCAAACCTTCGGATAAAGATAATTCGTGATGTTGCCTTGTTTCCATTAGCGCATTCCAACTAGTAGCCATACCTAGTAGTCGTAGTTCTTTAATTTGATTTTCAATTTTTGTCATAGAATTTGATTTTTAAAGTATTACTAATTATTGTTTTTATTTAAAAGCATCTGCTCCTCTAATATTCCCGTGTTTTGGTAAGGGTTTTATAACACCATTTTTCTTATGAATTTACTGCAATAAAATATTCTTTTTTCCTATCTGCTTCCAGATAAAAATAAACCGTAGCGCTGCTATGCTTGATTTTTCTCTATCGCAGATATAAAAAAATAAGAGATTTTCTTTTACAGTAAATTCATAATAAAAATGGTATAAGAGTTTATTCGGTAAAGACGGAGCTTTTGCCCCGATGTTAAAAAATTTTATTGAAAAAGCCTTAGAAGCAGAAATGTCCTTGCATTTATCAGAAACTCCAGAGAAAAACAAACGTAATGGCAAAGGCAGAAAAACCTTAAAGAGTAATATTGGTTCTATTGATATAAGCACACCTACTGATAGAAATAGTAGTTTTGAACCCAGTATTGTAAAGAAACGTCAAACGATTCTAGCAGATAATTTATCAGAAAAATCATTGGTTTATATGGTTTAGGGATGAGTTTACGTGATATTTCCACACATATAGAAGAGATGTATGATATGCAGATTTCACATACCGTTTTAAGCGAAATAACCGATAGGGTTATTCCTGATATAAAAGCATGGCAAAATCGTCCACTAGAGTCTCTTTATTGTATAGTTTGGATGGACGCGATGCACTATAAGGTCAAGGTAAACGGAAAGATTGAGCATCGAGCTCTTTATAATATATTAGGCGTTGACAAAGAAGGAAAAAAGGATCTTTTAGGGATGTATATTTCAGAAAGTGAAGGTGCTAATTTTTGGTTACAAGTTCTTACGGACTTGCAACAAAGAGGTTTAGAAGATGTTTTGATAGCCTGTACAGATAACCTAAAAGGATTCAGCGAAGCTATTTTAAGCATCTTTCCCAAAACACAAATACAAAAATGTATAGTCCATCAAATCAGGAATTCATTAAAATATATAGCTTCTAAAGATCAAAAGGAATTCATTACAGATTTAAAACTCGTTTACAGAGCTAGTAATAAATCTATTGCCGAAGATGAGTTATTAAAATTATCAGAAAAATGGGGGGATAAATATCCTGTAGTGATAGAAAGTTGGGAGCGAAATTGGGAAGAATTATCTCAATATTTTCAGTACACAGAGCCTATACGTAAGATCATATACACCACCAATGCTGTAGAAGGATTTCATCGTCAAGTAAGAAAAGTAACTAAAACAAAAGGAGCTTTTACGTATCCGTCCGATAAAGTACGTTTAATTTTGTTTATTATACCCTGGTAATAATACCATTTTTCTTATGAATTTACTGTAAAAGAAAATCCCTTATTTTTTTATATCTGCGATAGAGAAAAATCAAGCATAGCAGCGCTACGGTTTATTTTTATCTGGAAGCAGATAGGAAAAAAGAATATTTTATTGCAGTAAATTCATAAGAAAAATGGTATAATTCCTCTAGTTTTAGTACACTATGGTCAGGTAATTTTTCAAGAGTATCCGTAAGCCATTCTCTAGGGTTTATATTATTCATTTTGCAAGTTCCAAAGAAAGAGTATAGCATGGCTGCATTTTGAGCTGCCTTATGAGATCCTGCAAAGAGGTAATTTTTTCTTCCAATAGCCAGTGGTCGTATAGCATTTTCGATACGGTTGTTGTCCAATTGAATTCTTCCGTCTTCAAAAATAGTTAGGAACTTGTGGTATTGATTTACAAAATAAGTCATTGCTTTACCAATAGTACTTTTAGGTAATACCTTAAACTAGCAATACGTAACGAGCCAAAGAAGCGTAACA
>CAVYIL010000007.1:0-31267 GCA_963768325.1 uncultured Flavobacteriaceae bacterium
CAAAAAAGGCAAAAATCAATTATCGTTTCGAGAGGTTTCATTAGACAAACAAACTGAATACGCTGTAGAAGATGCTGATATTACATTATCAGTTAAAAGAGCATTTTATCCCGAACTTAATGGCGCTAACATCCTATCTTTGTTTCAAGACATTGAAATACCTCTACTTAGAGTTCTTGCTGATATGGAAATTGAAGGCATCAATCTGGATAAAAAATTTTTAACATCTCTTTCTGATGAGTTAGAAAAAGATATTAAAAATCTAGAAAATAAAATTTACACTAATGCCGGAGAAGAGTTCAACATTGCTTCTCCTAAACAATTAGGTGTTATCTTGTTTGAAAAACTAAAACTTGTCGACAAACCTAAAAAAACAAAAACAGGTCAATATTCTACATCAGAGGATGTTTTATCTTATTTAGCAAAAGACCACGAAATAATCAGAAACATACTAGATTACAGAGGATTAGCTAAACTAAAAAGCACTTATGTCGATGCGCTCCCTAATCAAGTGAATGAATTAACAGGAAGAGTTCATACGGATTATATGCAAACTGTAGCTGCTACAGGTCGACTAGTTCTAAATAACCCAAACCTACAGAATATCCCTATTAGAACAGAACGCGGCAGACAAGTTAGAAAAGCTTTTATTCCCAGAAACAAAGAGTATATATTTCTTGCTGCTGATTACTCTCAGATAGAGCTTAGGATAATCGCTGCCCTAAGTGGGGAGGACAACATGATTAACGCTTTTAAAAATGGTGAGGACATTCATGTCTTCAACAGCAGCAAAAGTGTTTAATGTTTCTTTAGACGAAGTCACAAGAGAACAACGAAGCAATGCCAAAACGGTAAACTTTGGTATTATATATGGTGTTTCTGCTTTTGGTCTTAGAACGAAACTGATTTATCCCGAAGTGAAGCTAAAGAATTGATCGACACTTATTATAAAACGTATCCTAAACTACGAAATTACATGAGTGAATCGATTGACTTTGCTCGCGAAAATGGTTATGTTCAAACAGTTTTGGGAAGAAGGCGCTATCTAAAAGATATCAATTCTGCTAATGCTGTGGTTAGAGGTGCTGCTGAACGTAACGCTGTAAATGCTCCTATTCAAGGTAGTGCTGCTGATATAATCAAAATTGCTATGATCAACATCCATAAAAAGCTTAAAGAAGGAAATCACAAGACTAAAACGCTTCTTCAGGTTCATGATGAATTGGTCTTTGATGTGTTTAAACCTGAACTTGATATAATCAAACCTATGATTAAATCTGAAATGGAAAATGCTTATCAACTTTCTGTGCCTCTTGATGTAGATTTAGGAACTGGTAATAATTGGTTAGAAGCTCATTAATTTTTTTACCAGACTCTGCATAATACTAAACTACAGCAATTATTCCGAGTCTGGTAAACTGATATAAATATCTTTTGAGCAACTTAAGACTGCGGTATAGAGTGGTTTAAAACTTATTCATCTCTAAAAAGAAATCATAATAGTTTAAAAAAGTTGGGATTACTACGCCATTAAATGGGTTAGGTGCGTTGAATAAAACACAAACAGCAATTTTGTTTTTAGGATCAATCATCAGTTGACTTTTATATTGATTGACATTACCCCCATGATATATTATCTTTCTTCCTTCGTATTCTAGAATACGCCAACCTTTAGCGTAAAAAGTATCTGTTACTCCTCTCCATAAGTTTACATATGTATCCTCCATACTAGTACAAATTATAGGATTAAAAATTTCTTTTCGGTTTTTATCAGATAATATATCGGTTCTGTTTCCTAATAATATTTTGAGAAACTCTCCCATATCAGAAATAGATGCATTATTCTCTTCCAGCAGCTGCTACATTATAATAATTCTTATGAATTCTAGTCAACGTGTATTTTTTAGAATAGTGATTCCATGTATGAGGTAATGCTACATTTTCATTATTCTTTATTCCCGAATATGTACTGGAAGCATTAGTCATACCTGATGGATCAAACGATTGGTCAATCGTTAAGCCTATTAGCCTGCTCCTTATCTCTTAAATCAAATGTGTTTACTGATTCTTTAATACGCTGCTTCCAGTTTAACTCACACTGATCTACTAAATTTCCTGCAAGAGCAGAGAACGCCTTTAGAGGCAAAGTTGGGCTTAGATTTCTAAATACTGTATTGACGTCAACAGAATCTTGGGTGTGGATCTTTTTACTCCAAATCCTTTTTTATATACTACTAAAGAATCTTTAACTATTACAATTGCTGCTCCTGAAATGTTAAAATTAGTTTCAAAAAATTTTTCGTAACGCCCTTATAAAATTAGCTAATGACTCACTTTCGTTGCTTCAGTTTTTTTTTCTTGAATGACAACTGTATTTCTTTATCCTTATCATCATGACAGCTTAATAACAATAACAATACAAGTAGTCTAAAAATAACAATTTCATATATTAAGATCGTTAAGTCTTACAAATAAGTTTAAAATTGTCAGAGTACAACAATATTATTGTTTTCATTCTTATTATTTCCACACCTAGTCCCTATTCATAATAACCTTCTGGATATCCGGAAATTATCATTAAAAAAAACAAGATACCCTACCGTCTAACACCTTAATAAAAATTAGCATTATTTTTTAAATATTTTAATATTAAAGGAGTTGACATTTTAGTAATTTAACATGTCATTGGTCGAGATACATATTTACTCACACCCCAATAATTACTAGTGCAAGAATATTACAATTAAGCTTATAATATAATTAAATACTAACTAAATAATAAAAATGAGCAAACTTAAATTAGTACTTCTATTAGCTATTGTTACTGGAATTGTAACATCATGTCAAAAAAAAATAAAAAAATTAACAACGAAGTTCCAGAAACTGCATCAACACCTACCAAAAAACAATTAAATAAACTTCATGAAATGGGTGTTAACATCCATAATGTCTCGATCAAGAAAATTACTTTTCTGGATGCAATAGCACAAGATTGTTTTATAAACGGAACTGACCTTGCCATACCAGTTCAAAATCTAAAGAATAATAAAAATATTAATTACGAATCGAATTGACTCTAAACAATACAGAACCTACGGCCTTATTTCAAAAGAATACAGAACTATTAAAATCCTTGGTTATACGGGATATGGTAATGCCTTGACTAACAAAATGCAGAATGCTCTAAAATTAGCTGTTAAAAACTACAACAAATTAAATTCCTCTCTTAAATTTAAGTTGTCGTATGGAATTAATTCTGAAGATGCGGATATTGTTTGTCTATAATAATAATCAGCAAGACCTTGGAGGTATGGCTGAATTTGGAAAGCCTTATAAATGGGTTCAAATGCAGGGAACACGTATTACTCTACCAATTTTAATAAACATGTAATTGCTCATGAAATTGGACATTGTATCGGATTACGACATACTGACTATATGGGGCAAATAGTGTGTGATGGGCAAAACCAAGGCAATTGGAGAGGTATTGGCGCTATTCATATTAAAGACACTCCAAAAGGAATACAATGACAATTCTATTATGATATCTTCATATACCAGGTACTGACCCTAATAATTATAGTGGAGAATTCAATGATAATGATGTTATTGCTATTAAACAATTATATGAAATAGAAGAATAGGAATACTAATTTTATATTTATAAGATTAAACTAAAACATGTCATTATTTTAGTTTAATCTTATAAATATGAATTCTCAAAAGAGCAAATTAAACCCAGATTACTTCTTTTTATAAATGATATTTGAATATTTTTTCGTGTAATTGATAACCTGAAAAAAACACCTATGCCATTAGCAATATTTCCTTTAGTATTAGCAGGCTCTACCAATGGGTTATTATCATCTTGCGTAAAAATTAACTGATGCACAATCATAATAATATTTATCTACTGATAATACTGTACTTTCAAGCGTTATTAATTTAGGGTATCTGTAATAACCATACCTTATACCTTCTGCTATTAGTTTTTGACCATCTAGTTTATTATCTGAAATCAATAATGAACGGGACTTCTTTTTCATTTATATTGTTTACTCCTAATGATTCTCTATTATGTAAAAAACTCACAGCTTGATACCTATTCTCATCGGAATCATTTTCGTAATGTACTGATGCATATATATGATAATAATTTTCTTGGTCAGGAATATCTTTGTAAATTGATAAACAAATTATTATAATTAGAAGGTAAATTATCGCCTAAATCCCCGAAATTTAATATGTCAGTATTTTTTCTTGGAATTATTGGTGCAGAATGGGTTAGTTTTTTAAACCCCTCCACTTTACTTCTATAATCTTTCAGGATAAGCATCTCATTAGCTTTTAATGTATATTTTTTTAGTGTACTATTATATAACATTTCTTTTTTAACATCCTTATTACTAATTGTCACTTTAGCATTAGACCCAGATTTTAGAGAAGTAAAAAAAATTGCCGTTTTTGGTTTTATATCCCCTCAAGATACACTTTTAGTAGTAGAAGTCTCTAAGATGTATTCCATTAAAGAACTATTTGTGAATAGTAATGTAGATAATGATACTTTTATTGTGTCTAATGCTAAAGTGACAATTAGTAATAAGGATGTTAAAAAAGAAATGTTATATAATAGTACGCTAAAAAAATATACATTAAAAGCTAATGAGATGCTTATCCTAGAAGGGGAAGAATATTCTATAGAAGTAGAAGTGGAGGGGTTTAAAAAACTAACTGGTTCTACAATAATTCCAAGAAAAAATACTGACATATTAAATTTCAGAGATTTAGGCGATAATTTACCTTCTAATTATAATAATTTGTTTATAGAATTTAAAGATATTCCTGACCAAGAAAATTATTATCATATATATGCATCAGTACATTACGAAAATGATTCCGATGAGAATAGGTATCAAGCTGTGAGTTTTTTACATAATAGAGATCCGTTAGGAGTAAACAATATAAATGAAAAAGAATATCCCCGTTCATTATTGATTTCAGATAATAAACTAGATGGTCAAAAACTAATAGCAGAAGGTATAAGGTATGGTTATTACAGATACCCTAAATTAATAACGCTTAAAGTACAGTTGTTGTCCGTAGATAAATATTATTATGATTATCATCAGTTAATTTTTACGCAAGATGATAATAACCCATTGGTAGAGCCTGCTAATATTAAAGGAAATATTGTTAATGGCATAGGTGTTTTTTCAGGTTATCAATTACACGAAAAAATATTCAAATATCATTTATAAAAAGAAGTAATCTGGGTTTAATTTGCTCTTTTGAGAATTCATATTTATAAGATTAAACTAAAATAATGACATGTTTTAGTTTAATCTTATAAATATAAAATTAGTATTCCTATTCTTCTATTTCATATAATTGTTTAATAGCAATAACATCATTATCATTGAATTCTCCACTATAATTATTAGGGTCAGTACCTGGTATAGGGCAAGATATCATAATAGAATTGTAGTCTATTCCTTTTGGAGTGTCTTTAATATGAATAGCGCCAATACCTTCTCCATTGCCTTCGTTTTGCCCATCACACACTCTAGCCATATAGTCAGTATGTCGTAATCCGATACAATGTCCAATTTCATGAGCAATTACATGTTTATTAAAATTGGTAGAGTAATACGTGTTCCCTCCGTTAATTTGAACCCATTTATAAGGCTTTCCTTCGGTAGGAAACCCAGCCATACCTCCAAGGTCTTGCTGATTATTATTATAGACAAACAATATCCGCATCTTCAGAATTAATTCCATACGACAACTTAAATTTAAGAGAGGAATTTAATTTGTTGTAGTTTTTAACAGCTAATTTTAGAGCATTCTGCATTTTGTTAGTCAAGGCATTACCATATCCCGTATAACCAAGGATTTTAATAGTTCTGTATTCTTTTGAAATAAGGCCGTAGGTTCTGTATTGTTTAGAGTCATTCGATTCGTAATTAATATTTTTATTATTCTTTAGATTTTGAACTGGTATGGCAAGGTCAGTTCCGTTTATAAAACAATCTTGTGTGCTGCCATCCAGAAAAGTAATTTTCTTAATAGAGACATTATGGATGTTAACACCCATTTCATGAAGTTTATTTAATTGTTTTTTGGTAGGTGTTGATGCAGTTTCTGGAACTTCGTTGTTAATTTTTTTATTTTGACATGATGTTACAATTCCAGTAACAATAGCTAATAGAAGTACTAATTTAAGTTTGCTCATTTTTATATTATTTAGTTAGTATTTAATTATATTATAAGCTTAATTGTAATATTCTTGCACTAGTAATTATTGGGGTGTAGTAAATATGTATCTCGACCAATGACATGTTAAATTACTAAAATGTCAACTCCTTTAATATTAAAATATTAAAAAATAATGCTAATTTTTATTAAGGTGTTAGACGGTAGGGTATCTTGTTTTTTTTAATGATAATTTTGTGGATATCCAGAAGGTTATTATGAATAGGGACTAGGTGTGGAAATAATAAGAATGAAAACAATAATATTGTTGTACTCTGACAATTTTAAACTTATTTTGTAAGACTTAACGATCTTAATATATGAAATTATTATTTAGACTACTTGTATTGTTATTGTTATTAAGCTGTCATGATGATAAGGATAAAGAAAATACAGTTGTCATTCAAGAAAAAAAAACTGAAGCAACGAAAGTAGATTCATTAGCTAATTTTATAAGGCATTACGAAAAATTTTTTGAAACTAATTTTAACATTTCAGAATGTCCAGGAGCAGCAATTGTAATAGTTAAAGATTCTTTAGTAGTATATAAAAAAGGATTTGGAGTGAAAAAGATCCACACCCAAGATTCTGTTGACGTCAATACAGTATTTAGAATCGCTAGTTTGTCTAAAGGCGTTACTGCTGTTCTTGCAGGAAATTTAGTAGATCAGTGTGAGTTAAACTGGAAGCAGCGTATTAAAGAATCAGTAAACACATTTGATTTAAGAGATAAGGAGCAGGCTAATAGGCTTAATATTGACCACTTAATGTCGCATACAGTAGGGTTACATCATTACGCAAATACAAGGATGATCCAAAGAGGTATGTCATTAGAAAGAATAATTTCTAATTTTAAAAGAAATGGAGTAGTGTCTAAGGAAGGAACAGATTATGAATACCAAAATGCAGCCTTTTCTATAGTAGAAAAAGTAATGGAAAAGGAAACAGGAAAAACCTTTGATAGTTTACTAAGGGAGCGATTGTTTGATCCATCAGGTATGACTAATGCTTCCAGTACATATTCGGGAATAAAGAATAATGAAAATGTAGCATTACCTCATACATGGAATCACTATTCTAAAAAATACACGTTGACTAGAATTCATAAGAATTATTATAATGTAGCAGCTGCTGGAGGGATTAATGCATCTATTTCTGATATGGGAGAGTTTCTCAAAATATTATTAGGAAACAGAACCGATATATTATCTGATAAAAACCGAAAAGAAATTTTTAATCCTATAATTTGTACTAGTATGGAGGATACATATGTAAACTTATGGAGAGGAGTAACAGATACTTTTTACGCTAAAGGTTGGCGTATTCTAGAATACGAAGGAAGAAAGATAATATATCATGGGGGTAATGTCAATCAATATAAAAGTCAACTGATGATTGATCCTAAAAACAAAATTGCTGTTTGTGTTTTATTCAACGCACCTAACCCATTTAATGGCGTAGTAATCCCAACTTTTTTAAACTATTATGATTTCTTTTTAGAGATGAATAAGTTTTAAACCACTCTATACCGCAGTCTTAAGTTGCTCAAAAGATATTTATATCAGTTTACCAGACTCGGAATAATTGCTGTAGTTTAGTATTATGCAGAGTCTGGTAAAAAAATTAATGAGCTTCTAACCAATTATTACCAGTTCCTAAATCTACATCAAGAGGCACAGAAAGTTGATAAGCATTTTCCATTTCAGATTTAATCATAGGTTTGATTATATCAAGTTCAGGTTTAAACACATCAAAGACCAATTCATCATGAACCTGAAGAAGCATTTTAGTCTTGTGATTTCCTTCTTTAAGCTTTTTATGGATGTTGATCATAGCAATTTTGATTATATCAGCAGCACTACCTTGAATAGGAGCATTTACAGCGTTACGTTCAGCAGCACCTCTAACCACAGCATTAGCAGAATTGATATCTTTTAGATAGCGCCTTCTTCCCAAAACTGTTTGAACATAACCATTTTCGCGAGCAAAGTCAATCGATTCACTCATGTAATTTCGTAGTTTAGGATACGTTTTATAATAAGTGTCGATCAATTCTTTAGCTTCACTTCGGGATAAATCAGTTTGGTTGCTAAGACCAAAAGCAGAAACACCATATATAATACCAAAGTTTACCGTTTTGGCATTGCTTCGTTGTTCTCTTGTGACTTCGTCTAAAGAAACATTAAACACTTTTGCTGCTGTTGAAGCATGAATGTCCTCACCATTTTTAAAAGCGTTAATCATGTTGTCCTCCCCACTTAGGGCAGCGATTATCCTAAGCTCTATCTGAGAGTAATCAGCAGCAAGCAATATATACTCTTTGTTTCTGGGAATAAAAGCTTTTCTAACTTGTCTGCCGCGTTCTGTTCTAATAGGGATATTCTGTAGGTTTGGGTTATTAGAGCTTAGTCGACCTGTAGCAGCTACAGTTTGCATATAATCCGTATGAACTCTTCCTGTTAATTCATTCACTTGATTAGGGAGCGCATCGACATAAGTGCTTTTTAGTTTAGCTAATCCTCTGTAATCTAGTATGTTTCTGATTATTTCGTGGTCTTTTGCTAAATAAGATAAAACATCCTCTGATGTAGAATATTGACCTGTTTTTGTTTTTTTAGGTTTGTCGACAAGTTTTAGTTTTTCAAACAAGATAACACCTAATTGTTTAGGAGAAGCAATGTTGAACTCTTCTCCGGCATTAGTGTAAATTTTATTTTCTAGATTTTTAATATCTTTTTCTAACTCATCAGAAAGAGATGTTAAAAATTTTTTATCCAGATTGATGCCTTCAATTTCCATATCAGCAAGAACTCTAAGTAGAGGTATTTCAATGTCTTGAAACAAAGATAGGATGTTAGCGCCATTAAGTTCGGGAGTAAAATGCTCTTTTAACTGATACGTAATATCAGCATCTTCTACAGCGTATTCAGTTTGTTTGTCTAATGAAACCTCTCGAAACGATAATTGATTTTTGCCTTTTTTGCCGATTAATTCAGTAATCGAAACAGGTTCATAATTAAGATATGTTTCAGAAAGCACGTCCATATTATGTCGCATATCTGGGTTAATAAGATAGTGCGCAAGCATAGTATCAAACAAATCACCTTTAACATCAATATTGTATTTAGCAAGCACCTTGATGTCATATTTTAGATTTTGACCGATCTTAGTGCTATTTTCATCCTCAAAAAAAGGTCGTAATTGTTCTATAAGATTTTGTGTCTCATTTCTGTCTTCTGGAAAAGGAAGATAAAACCCTTTTCCTTTTTCCCAAGAAAAAGAAATGCCAACTAATTCAGCAATAAGAGGATTGAGACCAGTAGTCTCAGTATCAAAACAAACTGTTTTTTGTTTTAGTAAATTTTGAAGAAATAGTTTAGTAGCTAATCCAGAGGTAATACTCTGATAAAAGTGTTCCGTATTTGCAATTGTATTTCTATTAGAAAAAGAAGAAGTATTAGGAGATTCCTCAGGATTGTCAAAAAGAGAAAATTGTCCTGCTCCAGCATTTTGTTTCTGTTTTTTGGAAGAAGGTGTCTTTAATTCAGTTTTAGAAATATCCTCCGTAGAGAAAATTTTAATCATTTGGTCTTTTAACCTCCTAAATTCGAGTTCTTCAAAAATTTCTTGTACCTTCTTAACATCAGGTTCTATAAGTTTATAATCTTCAGCATTAAAGGTAACATCACAGTCTGTTATGATGGTGGCTAATTTTTTAGAAAGTAGACCTAGTTCTTTATTTGCTATTACCTTTTCCTTCATTTTTCCCTTTAGCTTATCTGTATTCTCAAACAAACCTTCTAAAGATCCATATTCTGCAATAAATTTTTTGGCAGTTTTTTCACCAACACCAGGTAGTCCAGGGATATTATCAACAGCATCTCCCATCATCCCTAAGTAATCGATAACTTGTTCAGGGCGTTCCACTTCAAACCTTTTTTGTACTTCCGGAATTCCCCATATTTCGATACCATTTCCCATTCTAGCAGGGCGATACATAAAAATATTTTCAGAAATCAATTGTGCATAATCCTTGTCAGGAGTAACCATATATGTTTTAAAATACTCTTTCTCAGCTTGTTTAGCGATTGTGCCGATTAAATCATCAGCCTCGATACCCGATTTCTCAATGATTGGGATATGCATAGCTTTTAGTATTTCTTGTATAATCGGAACAGCAATTTTTATGGCTTCTGGTGTTTCATCACGATTAGCTTTATATTCAGGAAACATTTCTGTACGATCCGTGCTGCCTCCTTTGTCAAATGCAACGGCTAAATGGTCGGGATTCTCTCTTTTTATAACATCAAACAGAGAGTTTATAAAACCCATTACAGCAGAAGTGTCTTGCCCTTTAGAGTTAATTCTAGGGTTTTTAATAAGAGCATAGTACCCTCTAAAAATTAATGCATAGGCATCTAAAAGAAAAAGACGTTTTTGTGACATAATAGTATAAATGATTTTTTAGAAATGCAATATAAAAAGAAGATTAATTAAAATAGCTTTAAGATTTATAAAAAAGAAATGCCGCCATAAATGACGGCATTTCGCCCCAAAATAAAATTGATAACGAGTATGTTACCAACTGCTTTAAATGCGGTTATATTCTTTTTAACACTTAGATGATTTATCCTAGTATAAAGCCTTTTAATAAATGATCTTGACGAATGTACGAATAAATATTTTACTTGTGAAAAAAAAACAAATTTATTTTTTATCAACAATTAGATCTTAAAGCAATATGTGAATTTATTCAAGACCTGTATTTTATTTACATTACAGAAAAAATAAGATACCGAATTAGTTATTGTTTATGGAATTATTTCCCGAATTTTATATGTGATAGTAAAGATGTTTTTTAGTCTATTATTAATACATATAAAAAGGTGCTTCTTTTTTTGTAAATTAGCTTTATAGGTGTATTTGTTGTTTTTATTGCAAAAGAATAATAAACAAATTTTGAATAATAATCCTTTATACAACTAATAAGAGTCGGTATAGAGTTTGTTTTAAAAACAAATAAACTAGAATTTATAAGAAAAAAATATAAACTGCTTAATTTGGTTTCGACAGTAGATGGTTATAAATTAATCTATGAAACATTGAAAATTAAATGTAGTTTATATGTTAGGGAAACAAACTAGTTTTAATAAAAAACAATTCATTTGTAAATTTAAATAATACATCAATGTCAATCAATCGTGTTTTAAAAATTATAAGAATTTTATTAATTGTACAGTGCTTTTTGTTTTTTGGCTGCAAAGACTCTAAAAAACAAAACACAACTACTGTAATTAACTCTACAAAAATAGAGTTAAAAGGCGATTTTTGTTACAAAAATGAAACTTCTTCTGATGTAATAATTGAAGGTCAAAAATTAATAGATGTTGAGGAGTTAATTATCAATATTAATGATGGAATTGTAACGGGTATCTACAATTATTTGCCAGCAGAAAAGGATCAAAGAATAGGAAATCTAAACGGAATTGTAACGAATAATGTAGTGTTTGCTAAATATATTTATTCCCAAGAAGGAGAAGAAATTACTACTTATATCAAAATTACATTAAATGACCAAGAAGCGATTGTAGAACCTGATGATTCTACACACGATATGATATCAAAAATCACCAAAATAAAATGCAACTAATTTTTAAAATATGACATACTTACATCTGATCTCTTTAGTTCTTACTTTGTTTGTGAATTGTAATAACACAGAACTAAATCCTAAAACCAAGTTCTCCATAGAAACTAAATCTGTAAATTCTAAGGAAAACAATGAAGAGTTTTCCTTAAATGAAAAAAGAAATAACAAGTTAGACTGTATTATAGAATATCTAAAGAAGAGAGATTCAGATCAATTAAATAAAACTCTAAGTGATTATCGTCCTGTTGCTAAAGAAGAAACGGTGAAAATTATTCAAGATTTATATCAGCAATGGGGGGATTTTTCTAAGGCTATAGAATACAAAGAAGAGAAATTGTTCAACAAAGGAGATGGTGTCATTATTTCTAATCTTAATTTTACGAATACCCATTTTGGTAAGTGGAAGACTTTTAAAAGTAATAGTGCTAAATCTTTTTTGAGAATTGGCTTATTGTTTAAAAAAGGAAGTGCCGAAATTGGTGCTTTTATCATAGAACAATATCTTGAAGCAGATTAAATGTTTGATTATTTGACCGTTGAAGATGATTTAGAAAGCGCTACGAGTTAATAAAAAGACGAAAATTGATTGAAAAAGAACATTTTTATAGCGAATTGAAAAAAGTTTAAACCACTTCTTATGTAAAAAAAGGCATAGTTTATATATATAAACTATGCCTTTTTTTGTGAAAACCTAAATGTTTTCTCAAATCCCATTTTCGGAATTTATTCGATACGGATGCGTTCTCCGTTTTTATATGAAGCTACAAAAGCATCTTTAAACCCAATACTTATTAATTCTTTTCGGAAGTTTTTAGCTTCTTGTAGTGTAGCAAAATTACCTAAAGCATACTTATTATATTCGCCTTTTTTTATTTCTTTAAAATTGACATAGTTTTGGGAATATAATGATAGATTTCTTTTTTCAAAAGCTCCTATTTGCACCGCATATGTTAATTCATCTAATAAAGATCCTTTAGTTTCTGTTACAGAAGAATTAGATTCATTAGGTATTTGAGAATCCTGAATGGATTTCTCTAGGTTTGCTATTTTTTCTTTTAGTTCAATTACCTCTGCGCTATTGTCTATCTGAGGCATCACATTATTCTGATTACTAAAATTCATAAAATAGACAGTTCCTGCAACTCCAAGTAGTGCAATAATTCCAAGGATCATGGAGGATATTTTGAATTTCCTTGTTTTCTCCTTCTCTTGCTTAATTAATTCTGAATGATTATCTCTCTCTAGACGATTTTCCTCTTCAGCTTCATCGATTTGATTTTGAAAACTTAATAAGTCTTCATCACTAATGTAAGGCATTTGGTTTTATGTTTTTATAACTATCAAATATAATAGAATTTAACAGCATTAAAAAATTAAAAATTAGTATTTATGATTTGAAAAAATATTAACTATAAATGTGCTATTATTATATCTAATCTATGGATGATTTATTCGGTTATTTCCACTATTAGAGAGTCATCTGTTTGAGTTACCTTAGTTATACCAAGTTTAGAGAGCCCTTTTATTCCCTTATCCCACGCTTTATTGCTTAATGTTGAAGCTATTTTAAGGTCATTTAATGGCATTCTTTTTTCTTTTTTAAGAATATCCAAGATAGTTTTTTCATTATCGTTTAATGTTATTTGTTTCTTCTCAGGTCTCATTTGAGGAAAAAACAACACTTCTTGTATAGATTGATTATTAGTTAAATACATAATCAATCGATCCATTCCAATTCCCATTCCAGATGTAGGAGGCATACCGTATTCTAAAGCCCTAAAAAATCTTGATCAATAAATCATAGCTTCATCATCTCCTTTTTCAGCTAATTTTAATTGATCTTCAAAACGTTCTCTCTGATCAATAGGGTCATTTAGTTCGGAATATGCATTTGCAATCTCTTTACCACAAACCATTAATTCAAAACGTTCTGTTAGTTCTGGGTTATCTCTATGTTCTTTACAGAGTGGACTCATTTCTTTTGGATAATCTGTAATAAATGTTGGTTGAATGTAGTTTCCTTCACATTTTTCACCAAAAATTTCATCGATAAGTTTTCCTTTACCCATTGTTTCATCAACCTCAATACCCATACCTTTGGCAGCTTCTCTTATTTCTTTTTCGGATTTTCCAGTAATATCAAATCCTGTAAAATGAATAATAGAATCTGTCATTGTTACGCGTGCATACGGAGCTTTAAAATTTATTTTATGTTCTCCAAAGGTAGCATTAGTTGTTCCGTTTACAGCCATTGCACAATGTTCAACAAGATTTTCTGTAAACTCCATCATCCAGTTGTAATCTTTATAAGCTACATAAATTTCCATAGCAGTAAATTCAGGATTATGAGTTCTATCCATTCCTTCGTTTCGAAAGTTTTTAGAAAATTCATAAACACCGTCAAACCCACCAACAATTAATCGTTTTAGATACAATTCATTGGCAATTCGTAAGTATAATGGAATATCTAAGGCATTATGATGTGATACAAATGGTCGGGCAGCAGCTCCTCCTGGTATTGGTTGTAAAATAGGTGTTTCTACTTCAAAATATCCTTTGTCATTAAAAAACTCTCGCATAGCATTAAAAAGATTTGTTCTTTTTACAAAGACTTCTTTTACGTGTGGGTTTACTATTAAATCTACATATCGTTGTCTGTACCTTAATTCTGGATCAGAAAAAGCATCATACGTTTTCCCATCGGCATCTGTTCTTGGTAGCGGAAGAGGTCTTAGTGTTTTACTTAATAAAGTAAAATCTTTTACCATAACCGTTTTTTCACCTACTTTAGTCGTAAACAATTCCCCTTCTATACCAATAAAATCTCCTATGTCTAATAACTTCTTATAAACGTCATTGTATTTGGATTTATCCTCAGCAATGCAGATTTCGTCTCTATTAAAATATACTTGCACACGTCCATCAGCATCTTGTAACTCTGCAAAAGAAGCAGGTCCCTGAATACGTCTTGACATTAATCTACCTGCAATGATAACTTTTTTTCCTTCTTCAAACTTCTGTTTTATTGTTGATGAGGTGTGATCCACAGGAAATAAAGCTGCTGGATATGGATTGATGCCTAGATTACGCAAAGATTTTAGTTTCTCTCTTCTTACGAGTTCTTGTTCTGATAACTGCATTTGTTTCATTATTTTAAAGACGCAAAAGTATAGTATTTAGGTCTCTGTTGCAAATTTTAAATTTCAGATATGGCTTTTGGTATCTGGGGATTAAAACAGGTGGTAAAACGGAGTTAGTGATTTTTTTAAGACCTTCATTTCATTTCGTTATAGATTATGCTTTTTACATATTGCAATAGCTGTTTAAAAGGCTTAAACCATTTCGTGTTAGACAGAGGATTTCTAGAAATTAAATCAGAAAGATTGCAGGGTAAAATTAGTCTAATACCATTTTTCTTATGAATTTACGGCAATAAAATATTCTTTTTTCCTGTCTGCTTCCAGATAAAAATAAACCGTATCGCTGCTATGCTTGATTTTTCTCTATCGCATATATAAAAAAATAAGGGATTTTCTTTTACAGTAAATTCATAAGAAAAATGGTGTAATTTTAAAGCAGTTTTTACATCGCATGGAGATATTTTTAATGTGATATTTTTAACAATGTTCGTTTTTTCTGATTTTTTGTTTTAACTAAATATAAATGTATAAAAGATTGGTTGAGTTATATAAATCTAAAAAAATAATCATTTTACTGCGTAATTTGTAAATTAGCACCTCACAAATACTTTTTAACATCAATGGAACAAATTGCACCGTATAAGCCAAAAAATAAAGTTAGAATAGTTACCGCAGCTTCATTATTTGATGGACATGATGCAGCAATTAATATTATGCGTCGAATTATTCAATCTACAGGTGTAGAGGTAATTCATTTAGGTCATGATCGAAGTGTTGAAGAAGTTGTTAATTGTGCAATACAAGAAGATGCTAATGCAATTGCAATGACATCTTATCAAGGTGGTCATAATGAGTATTTTAAATACATGTATGATTTATTAAAGGAAAAGGGTGCAGAGTCATATTAAAATATTTGGTGGAGGAGGTGGAGTAATTCTTCCAGAAGAAATTAAAGAATTAATGGATTATGGAATTACTCGTATTTATTCTCCTGATGATGGTCGAGAAATGGGATTACAAGGAATGATTAATGATTTGGTTGAACAATCTGATTATCCTATTGGGGATAGTTTAAATGATGAAGTTGATCAATTTGCCTAATAAAGAAATAGGAGCTATTGCACGATTAATTTCTGCTGCAGAAAATTTTCCTGAAATTGCTAAAGATACATTAGACAAATTCATAGAAAAGAATAAAGACTTCTAAAACTCCAGTTTTAGGAATTACAGGAACAGGTGGAGCAGGAAAATCATCATTAGTAGATGAATTGGTTCGTAGATTTTTAATTGATTTTCCAGAAAAAACGTATTGGATTGATTTCTGTTGATCCTTCTAAACGAAAAACAGGAGGTGCTTTATTAGGAGATAGAATTCGAATGAATGCTATTAATAATCGCAAAGAGTTTATATGCGTTCTTTGGCAACACGTCAATCTAATTTAGCATTATCTAAATATGTGAATGAAGCTATTGAGGTTTTAAAAGCTGCAGAATTTGATTTAATTATTTTAGAAACTTCTGGAATTGGTCAATCTGATACAGAAATTATAGATCATTCTGATGTTTCTTTATATGTAATGACTCCAGAGTTTGGTGCTGCAACTCAATTAGAAAAAATTGACATGCTTGATTTTGCTGATTTAGTTGCAATAAATAAATTTGATAAAAGAGGTGCTTTAGATGCCTTACGAGATGTAAAAAAACAATACATGCGTAATCAATAATCTTATGGGATACTCCACAAGATGATATTACCTGTTTTTGGAACAATTGCTTCACAGTTTAATGATCCAGGAATGAATACGCTTTACAAAGCGATAATGGATAAATTGGTTGAAAAAACAGGATGCAGATTTAAAATCGAACTTTTGAAATTTCTAAAGAAATGTCTGAAAAGATATTTGTAATTCCACCAAATAGAACACGATATTTATCTGAAATTGCAGAAAATAATAGAGCTTATGATAAAAAGTGTAACTGAACAAGTAGAAGTTGCTCAAAAATTATATGGAATTTATAAAACAATCTGAATCTGTAGTTAGAAGTACCACTTAGATATAATCAAGAATGGCATTAACGAAGAGATCTTTTAAATGCGAAAACGGAAGATAATAACGATTTTTTAAAATTGCTTATTAGCAGAATTTGATAGAGTAAAATTGAATTTAGATCCATACAATTGGGAAGTTATTACTGGTTGGGATGAGAAAGTAAAGAAATATAAAGATCCTATTTATTCTTTTAAAGTAAGAGATAAAGAAATTAAAATAGAAACACATACAGAATCATTATCACATTCACAAATTCCTAAAGTAGCTTTACCAAAATATGAAGCTTGGGGAGATATTTTAAGATGGAGTTTACAAGAAAATGTACCAGGAGAATTTCCTTATACATCAGGATTATATCCTTTTAAACGAACAGGAGAAGATCCAACACGAATGTTTGCTGGTGAAGGTGGACCAGAACGAACAAATAGACGTTTTCATTATGTAAGTTTAGGAATGCCAGCAAAACGTTTGTCTACAGCTTTTGATTCTGTAACCTTATATGGAAATGATCCAGATTTAAGACCAGATATTTATGGTAAAATTGGAAATGCAGGTGTTTCTATTTGTTGTTTAGATGATGCTAAAGAAATTGTATTCTGGTTTTGATTTAGCACATCCAATGACATCTGTTTCGTATGACAATTAATGGTCCAGCACCAATGTTGTTAGGATTCTTTATGAATGCAGCTATTGATCAAAAATGTGAGAAATACATTAAAGAAAATGGTTTAGAAAAAGAAGTTGAAGCTAAAATACAAAGCATATTTATAAAGCAAAAGGTGTTGAACGACCAACATATCAAGGAGACTTACCAGAAGGAAATGATGGTTTAGGATTAATGCTTCTTGGATGTAACAGGTGATCAGGTATTGCCTAGCAGATGTTTATGAAGAAATTAAAGAAGAATACTTTAACTACAGTTAGAGGAACTGTACAAGCAGATATTCTTAAAAGAAGATCAAGCTCAAAATACTTGTATTTTCTCTACGGAATTTGCCTTGCGTTTAATGGGTGATGTTCAAGAATATTTTATTGAAAATAATAGTGCGTAATTTCTATTCTGTTTCTATTTCAGGATATCATATTGCAGAAGCAGGAGCAAATCCAATTACACAATTGGCATTTACTTTAGCAAATGGATTTACTTATGTAGAATATTATTTAAGTAGAGGAATGGATATTAATAAATTTGGACCAAACTTATCTTTCTTCTTCTCAAATGGAATTGATCCAGAATATGCTGTTATTGGTCGTGTTGCCCGTAAAGATTTGGGCAAAAGCAATGAAACATAAATATGGAGCTAATCCAAGAGCCCAAATGTTAAAATATCATATTCAAACTTCTGGTCGTTCTTTACATGCTCAGGAAATTGACTTTAATGATATTCGTACAACATTACAAGCATTATATGCAATTTATGATAACTGTAATTCATTACATACAAATGCATATGATGAGGCTATTACAACACCAACTGAAGAATCTGTGCGTAGAGCAATGGCAATTCAGTTGATTATCAATAAAGAATTAGGTTTAGCTAAAAATGAAAACCCAATTCAAGGTTCATTTATTATTGAAGAATTAACTGATTTAGTTGAAGAAGCTGTTTTGTCAGAATTTGATAGAATTACGGAAAGAGGAGGTGTATTGGGTGCAATGGAAACAATGTATCAACGTAGTAAAATTCAAGAAGAAAGTTTGTATTATGAAACATTGAAACATAATGGAGAATTTCCAATTATTGGTGTAAATACTTTCTTAAGTTCTAAAGGTTCACCAACAGTAATACCAAGAGAAGTTATTCGTGCTACAGAAGAAGAGAAACAATATCAAATAGATATTCTAAATAGCCTTCATAAAAGAAATGAAAATGAAACGGATTCTCTATTGAAGGACTTGCAAGAAAAAGCTATAAATAATAAAAATATTTTTGAAACCTTAATGGAGGTTGGCAAAAAATGTTCTTTGGGTCAGATAACTACTGCTTTATTCCGAGTAGGAGGGCAATATAGACGAAACATGTAATACCATTTTCCTTATGAATTTATTGTGGTAAGTTTATAAGAAAAATGGTATAAGTGAATAATTTGGCTCACATAAATATTCTGGGGATTAGGGAAAAAGTTTTTCCATTCTTTAAAATCAACAATATCAAAATGAGTTAATAGTCCTTCTGGCAAAATTGAAGAAATTATTGAAAAATTCATTCCATTTTTTATGCAAACTTAAGGATTCTCCCCAACTTTTTTATGTGACCCAAAGTTTTATAACAACAGGAGTACATACCGTTATTTTAAAGGGTAGTGGAACAGTTCGATTTCTAGGAACAAAAACCTTCTCTTTTGATACAGTTAATTCAGGGAGTAGATTTTCTAATGCATACATAGAGATATAATAGCAAAAACAAATGATGGAAGAGAGACTGGTTATTTTACATGTGGAAGACCTTTTAGGGATGGTGAAGATATTTTTTCTTATAAGACTACTGGTAATAATGAAATAATTGAATTAAAAAAGGGACGAAATTATAGTGAAGAAAAAATTCTTGTGGCTGTTCCTTATGCTGGCAAAACACAACCTGCTAATTATATACATATAAGCGAAGAAAAAAACGGGATTAGGATAAGAAGCATTATTGAAAATTATTATCCGAATTATATATATTATACTTTAACCGGAACACCTACTAAAGCAGAAAACACACATTTTATTATTGATAAAGATAGTGGCTGTTCTATGTATGTAATCGTAAAAGAATGAGAAACAAAAATTAATTAACCAAACTCTGTATACATATTTTTTTAAAGTTCTTTAAACTTGAGTTTGTGCTATTTCCATTGTGAATTTACTGTAAAAGAAAAAGCCTTATTTTTATCTAGAAAGCAGATAGGAAAAAAGAATATCCAGTTGTGGTAAATTTATTTGGGAAATGGTATTATTATAACATCAATACGATGTATTTTGGAGTGATATAAATCATCGAATTAAGTTTTTGGAAGTGTTTTTTTTGTGATTTTTAAAACAAGCTACCCCTTTTTATGTCTTTTAGTTGAGAGATATGAATTTTTTCTATAGAGGTAGCTTGTTTTTCTAGTTGTAATCATAATATATTTCACTTAATTTATACTGGAGTTATTAACGTCTACTTTGGTTAAAGTACTAACACGAATATCTATATCTGTGTTGTAATAATAACTCATTTCCTTTTTGATGAGCTCTTGTAGTTTCTTTCTAGACATTCTAGTTATCTTTTTAGTATTCATATTCATTACTCGGTTTCTATGTCTAAGAGACTCGATACTGGTATATGGTTGATATTCAAAAAGACAAAATTCTGAGATGAAATTGACTTTCATAAAAAGTGTACTAGGTTTTAATTTTGGATTAAACTCATTGATATAAACATTTTTTCCATCACTAAAACCATAAATTTTACCAATCTCTTTAGTTTGTTCTTTGCTAATATCTAAATAATAAAAAGATGTTTTGCCATTAGTAATAAGTCTATTAAGTACCCCGCCAGTATCTTTTTGTTTAGATAATATAGTGTATTCTAAATCCATAGAAGGACTATTGTTTTTAAATTCTTCAAAATTCTTATAAATTCCTTTTTTAAGAGTTGAAGAATTAGTGTTTAATAAATTTTGCGCCTTAACTGAACCTAGTCCAATTATCACAAACAATGTTGCTAAAAAAGTGTAGTTATTTTTCATAATATGTACGTTTTTACCTTATTGTAAATATGGTTAAAAAATATCAAATTAAAAAGAAATATTCGATAAAATATTGTTTAACATCGTTAATGCGTGTGGTTTTGACGTAATTTTTTAATTTATTTTTTCAATATGAAATTCTTAACAATGCTTTTATAAGCGCAATAAACAGGGATATATCCCTAAAAAATGGTTGATTTATCCCTTAATTTTGTTGTTTTGTTTAATTTTATTCTTTGATGTTATTTTTTTAGAATAATAACAAAAAACAAAATTTTTAAGATGTGTTTTGGTTTTCAGAATCTAAATAATGTCTCTAAAAAGAGAAAATAAGCCAATTTATGAGTTTTACTTTTTTAAAACCCATTATAATTTTTGGGAATTAACACCGATTTTTCATTTTTTGATATTCATACTAATTATAAATAAAATGCATTATACTTAAAATCAATGAGTTTTGTAGGGTGTTTTTTAAAATTTGATTACCTTTTAGTTGTAATCTGATATATGTAGTTGTAATCTGATATATGTCATATTATTAGAGAAGGAATAATATCACTTTTGTTGCACTAATAACATTTCTTAATTAATAGATTTAATAAAGAAACCAGTTTGTTTTTTTAAAGAAGATAAATTATAAAAATGTTTGAAAAGAAAGTGTCATTTCAATTTTTAATTCGAAGAAAATATGCCCATTAAAAGTTATCTAGCGCACCCTCATGACGGTAAAAAGACAGAATTAGTTGAAGCATTAATGGCAATTAATCAATGCGATGTAATGCCAGCAGAAAACAAAGATCTTGTAATTGTTGTTACAGATACTATAAATAAAATAGAAGAAGAAATACTAAAAGAGAAACTAGAAGCTATAGAAAGTCTAAAGCTATTAGCTATGGTTTCGGGATTTAACACACCACAAAACGACTAATAATATGTATACCTCTCTAACTAATAGAAGAAGTTTTATAAGAAAAATGGCAATGTTATCTGCTATCACTGCGGCATCATCAATGTTTCCAGGGATATTATTTGCCAGCGAACAAGAAGAAGGGCTACCTAAAAATGCCAATTTAGCTTGGAAAAAAACACCTTGTCGATTTTGTGGAGTAGGATGTGGTGTTCTTGTTGGTACAGAAGATGGAAAAGCAGTAGCTGTAAAAGGAGATCCTAAATCTCCAGTAAACAAAGGTTTATGTTGTGTAAAAGGGTACCATTCTATAATGGCCTTATACGGAAAAGATAGACTAACAAAACCTTTAGTTAAGAAAAATGGCGTATATGTCGAAACTTCAATGAAAGAAGCATTAGATCTTATTGCTTCTAAAATGCAAGAAACGATAAAAGACTATGGTAAAGATGCTGTTTCTATCTATGGATCAGGGCAATGGACAATTCCAGACGGTTATGTGGCATCTAAACTATTCAAAGGGTGTATAGGAACAAATAATGTAGAAGCTAATGCACGTTTGTGTATGGCGACAGCCGTTACAGGGTTTTTAACCTCTTTTGGTCTGGATGAGCCGATGGGATGTTATGAGGATATAGATCATGCAGATGTATTTTTCCTTTGGGGAAATAATATGGCCGAGATGCATCCAGTATTATTCTCTAGATTATTAGATCAACGATTAAAAAGGGGAGTTAAGATTATAGACTTTGCTACTAGAACTACTCGTACTAGTATGGCAGCAGATAAATCAATTCTTTTTAAGCCTCAGACAGATTTAGCAGTGGCAAATGCAATATGTTATGAAATTATAAAAAATGGTTGGGTTAATAAATCATTTGTAGAAAAACACTGTAGTTTTAGTAAAGGTCTTACCAAAATGGGGTACGGGCTAGAAGATAATTATAAATTCAAAGATAAGCCAGAGGGAATATCCTTTGATGAATATAAAAACTTCTTAGAAGATTATAGTCCAGAAAAAGTAGAAAAAATGTCTGGTGTATCAGCTAAAGACATTAAATATATGGCAGCTTATTATGGAGATCCAAACAAAAAAATAATGTCATTTTGGTGTATGGGTTTAAACCAACACTCTAGAGGAACATGGATCAATAATTTAGTCTATAATATTCATTTATTGACTGGTAAAATTTCGGAACCTGGTAATAGTCCATTTTCATTAACAGGACAACCGAGTGCTTGTGGAACTGTTAGAGAAGTAGGTACCTTGACTCATAAACTACCGCATGGAGTAGTAATGAATAAAAAGCATAGGGAGTTTGCCGCTAAAATATGGGATGTTCCTGTAGAGAATATACCTTCTAAACCTACATATCATACAGTAGAAATGTTTAGAGCCCTTGATAGGGGTGATATTCGTTTTATGTGGATTCAAGTAACTAATCCAATGGTAACCATGCCTAAACTAAAACGATACAGAGATGGTGCAAAAAAAGAAGGTCGTTTTATCGTAGTTTCTGATGTTTATCCAACACCAACTACAGATATAGCTGATGTAATATTACCATCTGCAATGTGGATTGAACGAGAGGGAATGTATGGTAATTCGGAGCGAAGAACTCAATATTTTGAGCAAATGATAGACCCTCCTGGAGAGGCTATGAGTGATACTTGGCAAATTATTGAAGTTGCTAAACGTCTTGGATATGAGAAACAATTTTATTACAAAAAAGAGACTCATATAGAAGAAATATATAATGAATATCGTAGGCATCACGTAGGGAAAAAGCATAATATGGCACCCTTAGAAGTTTTAAAATCGCAACCAGGTGCTTTGTGGCCATACGTAGACGGAAAGTCTACGCAATGGAGGTTTAATTCTAAATATGATCCAGCCTGTAGTAATGGAGAAAAATTTCATTTCTATGGAAAGCCTGATGGAAAAGCTGTAATATGGCAGCGTCCATATGAGCCAGCAGCAGAAGAACCAGATAACGAATACCCATATTGGTTATGTACGGGTCGTGTAATAGAACATTGGCATACAGGATCAATGACAAGAAGGATACCTGTATTACATAAAGCAATGCCACATTCTTATGTAGAATTACATCCAGAAGATGCAAAACGTTTACAAATAAAAACAGGCGATAATGTAAAACTAACCACTCGACGTGGTGAGATTATAGTACCAGCATCAATAAATGAAAGAGGAGTACCAGCACCAATGCAAGTTTTTGTGCCTTTTTTTGATGAAAACATGCTTATTAATGACATTACACTGGATTCATTTTGTCCGATATCAAAAGAACCAGATTATAAAAAATGTGCTGTAAAAGTAGAAAAAGCATAAGCTATGAGGAAAAGACCTGGAATCATATCACTGTTTATTATTCTTTTCATAGCCTTTATTATCATTTGGAATAAAAGTTATAAAAGAGGATTAGAAGGTTCATACATCCCTATAGAAGAGAACTCATCAGGAACATTTATCCCATCTGAGAGTGGGGTCTTTAGACGTTCTGGTTTAGCTATAGAATATTCTAATATGCCAATCGATGAGAAACATCAACGATCATTACAGACATATTATGATAATCGAGCATTTCCAGGTGCCCCTCCAAGTATTCCACATGTTGTAGAAAAAGAGAGAAGTATGGGCGGAAACACTTGTTTACAATGTCACCAAAATGGTGGATTCGTTCAAAAGTTTAATGCTTATGCACCTGTAACTCCGCATCCAGATATGATTAATTGTAGACAATGTCATGTAACTCAGAATACTCAGAGGTTATTTAAAGAAACGGCTTTTGTCAAGGTTAAAGCACCAACTGCAGGAATTAATAATGCATTGCTTGGTAGTCCACCTACAATCCCGCATCAAATTCAAATGCGAGAGAATTGTTTGTCTTGTCATGCTGGACCAAGTGCACCAAAAGAGATTAGAGTAACACATCCAGAACGTATTAATTGTAGACAATGTCACGTGCCAGATAATACTAAGCATAAAGAAATAGGACATTTTTTAAGAGAATATTAAAATAACTATGACTAACTATCGCATAACACATATATTAGTTTATACACTTTGTTCAATGGTTTTATTTGTATCCTGCAAACATAGCGAAGGAGAATACCATAGCATAACAGATAAGATAGAACAAAAAAGTAAAAACTATCACGGAACTTCTATTTCTTCAGAAAAGTATCTAGAAGGAAAAGAGCTAATAGAAATAACAGAAGGAGAACATACCTTTTTAATACCAGACCGCAAAGGGCAGATAAAATCATATGCGTGTACAGAATGTCATTCTAAGCCCTTAAGCGAAATGCAATCCAATTTGTCGGATTTAAAAAAAGCACATTGGGATATAAAATTAGTACATGCAAATACCAGTACTATGAACTGTGTAACTTGTCATAATGGCGAAGATATGAATAACCTAAAGAGTTTGACAGGTAATAAGATCGACTTTAATAGGAGTTATAAACTCTGTAGTCAATGTCACACCACTCAATTTGAAGATTGGAAAGGTGGAGCACACGGTAAAAAAGTAGCAGGATGGGCACCCCCCAGAGCCTCTATGACATGTGTAAATTGTCATAACCCTCATAATCCTAGCTTTAAGTCAAGATGGCCAGCAAGGTTTAATACCCAAACAGAAAAGGAAAGAGAAAAGACCCTACAAAAACATTAACTATGAGCGAGAATAACAAAAAATGGTATTCATTAAACTTAAGTAGCACCAAAAAGGAAGCTTCTGGTTCTTGTGGTTGTGGAAAAACAGCAGGAGGGTGTGGTAATCATACTAAAGTAGAAACGCCAAGTAATGCAATTGGTGATGAAAGAAAAAAAGACGGATTTGACCAAGTTTTTGATGTAAAAATGAGTCGACGAAGTGCTTTTAAAAAATTAACTGCTAGTTTGATGATTGGTGCAGGAGCTGTAAGCACCTCTTGTAGTGTTGTCGCTGACGATGAAACTAAAGAAAAGTCTCAGATTGATTGGGAGGAACAGTTTAAAGGAAACTATAAACTGATGAGTGATGACGAGAAAAAAGGGACTGTAGATAGATTAGTACGTTCTTATCAGCTTCGAACAGGTAAAACGATTAGCATGACTTCTGAAAATGCAAAAGAAGATGTGCTTTTTGGTTATGCATTTAATATATCCAAATGTCAAGGATATATGGATTGTGTAAGTGCTTGTGTAGAAGAAAACAATCAAGATAGAAATTCGCAAATGCAATATATCCGTATTCATGAGATGAAAGACGGTAATGGATTTAAATTTGATGAAGCAGATGATAATTATTATCACGAAGTACCAGCAGAAGGACATTTTTATATGGGTACGCAATGTTTTCATTGTGATAACCCACCCTGTGTAGAAGTTTGTCCAGTACAGGCAACTTGGAGAGAAGATGATGGTCTTGTTGTTATCGACTATGATTGGTGTGTTGGGTGTAGATATTGTATGGCAGCATGTCCCTATGATGGTAGAAGATTTAACTGGAGTAAACCAGAAGTTCCTGAAGTTGAGGTTAATAAAAATCAACATTACCTTGGTAATCGCATGCGTAAAAAAGGGGTAATGGAAAAATGTACTTTTTGTGTACAACGATCTAGAAAGGGTAAAAATCCTGCTTGTGTAGAAGCGTGTCCGACTGGAGCCCGAATTTTTGGGAACCTATTAGATCCTAATAGTACGATTAGATGGGTATTAGAAAACAAAAAAGTATTTAGATTAAAAGAAGATTTAGGAACCGAACCCAAGTTCTGGTACTTTATGGATTAAAATAGTATACGAAATACAGAATGTTATTTAGTATATGTACAATAAATCAAGGGATTGAATAAATATTAGTTGGCAAAAAGGAAGTTAAATGAAACAACTGAAAGTTTTTAAAAGCTTAGTAATAGATAGTTTGGATAACATAACCCAAGGATCCAAAAAGTACCATTTATGGATGGCATTTTTAACCTTTGTGATGCTTATTGGGATGTATTGCTATTCTATACAAATAGAAGAAGGATTAAGTGTTACTGGTATGAGTGATCGCGTGAGTTGGGGATTATATATTTCTAATTTTACATTTTTAGTAGGAGTAGCAGCAGCAGCAGTTATGCTAGTTATGCCTACTTATGTATTGAAGGATATAGACTTTAAACAAGCAGTACTGATAGGCGAAGGTCTAGCAGTAGCAGCCCTTATAATGTGTTTAGCTTTTGTCGTAGCAGATATGGGTGGACCATCCGTATTGTGGCATATGATACCAGGGATTGGAGTATTTAATTTTCCGAATTCTATGCTTACTTGGGATGTTATAGTACTAAATGGATACTTATTTATTAACATTAGTATTCCGTTTTACATACTATTTAGACATTACCAAGGCAAAGAGGCTAAATCCAAAGTCTATGTGCCAGGAGCTGTTTTGTCTGTTTTTTGGGCAGTAGGGATACATTTAGTTACAGCATTTTTATACCAAGGATTACAAGCAAGACCTTTTTGGAATAATGCATTATTAGGGCCACGTTTTCTAGCTTCTGCTTTTGCAGCAGGTCCTGCATTAATAATATTAGTATTAGCAATAATTAGAACCTTTACAGAATTTAAAATAGAGGATAAGACGATCAAAAAAATAGCTTTGATTGTTACTGTAGCGGCTCAAATTAATTTGATAATGTTGGTCTCAGAATTATTTAAAGAATTCTACGCACCTACACATCATAGTGAAAGTGCTTATTACCTGTTTTTTGGATTACACGGTAAGGATGCTTTGTTACCTTGGATCTGGACAGCTATTCCGCTTAATGTATTGGCAACTATATTGTTAACGTTTGGGAAACTACGAAATAATTTCAAAGTATTGTACTTCTGTTGTTTTATACTTTTTGTTGCTATATGGATAGAAAAAGGATTCGGGTTAATTGTACCTGGATTTATCCCAGGACCTTATGGAAAAATTGTGGAATACATGCCTACAGGAATAGAAATAGGAGTAACTATCGGCATCTGGGCACTTGGCGCTTTTGTGTTTACTATACTTGCTAAAACAGCAATTAAAATAGAAACTGGTAAACTGAGGTATCAAGAATAATAAACTCTAAATAGTGCTTGTGGGAAAAGTCTGTACTCCCTGCTAACAAAAGAATTACATGGTTTTTAGTCTTTGAATGTGTTTTTTAGATTTTGGACATAAACGAAGAATATCGAGATAATGTGCCTTAGATGTTCATAAAACCTATATTATTTAAATATGTTTTACAGGATTCACAATACATTCGATAAGTAAAAAGACTCGAATCCCCTTTCATTATTGATGTTCGGAGTTTTCCCTCAGGAACTAAATATTATATCACACCATTTGTCATATGAATTTACTGTAATAAAATATTTTAATATATACCTGATACCTAGTGATGTGTTTAACTAATTAGGGTAGAGTCGTTTTACAAGTTCTATTAAATTAAATGATGCATATAGGATAAAAAACTTAAAAAAATAGAGGTAAAAATAATTTAAATAAAAGGATCAATAATAATACAGATATTAAATTTAAAAATATTCCAGCTTTTACCATGTCTTTAATTTTAACAAATCCACTAGAAAATACAATAGCATTAGGAGGGGTTCCCATCGGTAACATAAAAGCACAGCTAGATGCTATTGTTATAGGAATAAGAACTTGTATTATAGGTGTTTCTAATCCAATAGCAATACCAGCAATAACAGGTGTTAAAATAGAAATTAAAGCAACATTACTCATTAATTCTGTCATAAAAAGAACTAGAAAAATAAGTAAAGAAACAATAATCAGAATATTGATGTTCTCATAAGAAGCGATAACACTAGCAATAACATCTACTAGTCCTGTTTTAGAAAACCCTGAAGCTAAAGCTAGACCGCCTCCAAATAAAATAAGAATACCCCAAGCTATTTTGGATGTGTCATTCCATTTTAAAATAAAAGTTCCTTTTTTAAAACTATCAGGAAGTAGAAATAAAAGAATAGCTGACCAAATACTTATTTCTGTATCCGTAATTTTTAGATTTGGGAAAAGGCTATTTATATGAGATCTGAAAATCCATAATAAAATTGCAAGCACAAAAATGAAAATTACCCTTTTCTCTGTTTGTTTTAATTTTCCTAGCGCATTGATTTCGTCCTGAATTAAAGATTCTGAGGTAGCAAAAGATTTCAAGTTATTAGGGTATATTCCCTTTACTAACATAAGGTATGTAATCACAATCATTACCATAGAGAAAGGTAGACCTACCGACATCCATTTCAGAAAAGAAATTTCAATTTGATATTCTTTTTCTAAAAACCCTATTAACACAGAATTAGGAGGTGTGCCAATAATCGTTGCTATTCCCCCCACATTAGCCGAGAACGCTATACCTAACATTATGGTTAATGCAAAATTTCTATCGTTTTTAGTAAATCCATCTTGATCATTAATTAATAACTGTATGACAGATAGTCCTATGGGTAACATTACTAAAGTAGCTGCTGTATTACTTATCCACATACTTAGAAAAGCTGTTGATATCATAAATCCAAGTATTATTTTATTAGGACTCGTTCCAGTTAGTTTTATGATATTTAGAGCTATTCTCTTGTGTAGATTAACTTTTTCTAGAGCTAAAGCCATAATAAACCCCCCGAAAAATAAAAATATAATCGGGTTACCGTAGCTAGATGACACTTCTTTGATAGTCATAATCCCTAAAAGAGGGAATATTGCCAGCGGTAATAATGCTGTGACAGAAATGGAGACAGCTTCAGTTATCCACCATATTATCATCCAAGTAGCAACAGCAATTATTTTGTCTGCTTCATTAGAGACTAATGTGATGGGAAGATTTATAAGAAATAGAAAAAATAGCGGTCCAGAAAATAATCCGATTCTTTGTGAAATAGAAAAGTTGTTCATTGTTTTTTGTAGTGAGTAATAATATAATCAGTTGGTAATTAATTATAAAGTTGTGGTTTTAAAAAATAGTTTAGTTTCCAAAATTAGCAAAATATTATTAGGATTATCCATTCTTTTACAATGAAGTAGTTTAAACTTTTTCAATTAAATATTTTTTATTTAAAAAGTGTATCGATAACACTATTTTCCTTTTTTTAATGACCTTAATAGTCTATTCTTTCATATGTTGTAAGGCTTCATTAATAGTTTCTACAGGGATTTTGCAATAATTACTGACACATACATAAATAAGAGTTTTATCCGTAATATACCTTTCTTTTAATAACGGTTTTTTAGATTCAATACTACTACCAGCTACCAGTTTATTAGGTATATATGATTTGTTTAACTCGTTTAATTTATCAGTGATTTCTTTTCCAGTAATTACTACTTCATAAAAATCAAAAGAATAATTAAGTAAGAGGTCAAGCCAATTAGAATAGCCAGATGGATATTTTTCGGCATGTGGTTTTATAGTATGAAGCATTAGTTTACTCGTCTCTAAATATTCTGAATTATCTAGATAATGTGAAAGTAAAAATAAATTTTTTGCCATTATTGAATTAGAAGCGGGGATTACATTATCAGTATATTCAAATGTTCTAGTTATTAGCTTAGGATCTTGATCAGAAGTAAAATAGAACAAGTTACTTTGTTTATCAAAAAAGTGCTTAAAAGTATATGTAGTAAGTCGTTCAGCTATGTCTAGCCACTGTTGATCAAATGTGTTTTGGTACAAAGAGATAAAAGCATCAATACTAGAAGCATAATCCTCTAGATATGCATTTATAGTACTTTTTCCATTTTTATAGCTATGAAAAAGTGAATTATCTTTTTTTAATTGTTTGTTTTTTATAAAGCTAGCGTTTTTTAAAGCCGCTTCTAAGAAATCTTTTTCACCAAAAACTCGATAAGCATCTAGATACCCTTTTAGCATTAGAGTATTCCATGAAGTTAGTGTTTTATCATCTAATCTGGGCTTAGATCTTTTCTCTCTTTCTTTAAGGATGATTTTCTTCCAATTATAGATTTTTTCATTAAGCTGTTCGATAGAGAAGTTGTTCTCTTTACAGAAAATATTATTGCTTTCTTTCCTTATTAAAACATAATTGTTTTTCTCCCATAACCCATATGAATTGATATTGTAATATTCCGAAAATAGCTTAAAATCATCTTTTAATAACTCTATCAGTTCCTCTTTATTCCACACATAGTACGCTCCTTCCTCTAGTTTTCCTTCTGGGGTGTTGCTGTCTGCGTCTAAAGACGAATAAAAAGCACCTTCTGTATTGGTGAGTTCTCTTGATACAAAGCTTAGTGTTTCGTATACAACATCTTTGTACCAAGGATCTTTGGTAGCTTGGTAAGCATCAGAATATAAACTAACAAGTTGCGCGTTATCATATAACATTTTCTCGAAATGAGGAACATGCCATTTATCATCAGTGGAATATCTAGAAAATCCTCCTCCAATATGATCATAGACACCTCCATATGATATTTTGGTCAATGTGTTTTTAACAAAATCTAATAATTCTTTATCATCTGCTTGATAAGTATATCGAAGTAAG
>CAVYIL010000008.1:0-11232 GCA_963768325.1 uncultured Flavobacteriaceae bacterium
GGCGAGAATACATTATTATGTAAAATTGTAAAAAATGATGTGTTTACAGAATCTGATGAAAAAATATTAATTTCAAAATTGAAAGAGTATGCTGGAGCTGATACGAAAATTGAAATAGAATATTTTGATAAATTTGAGCTAACAAAAAGTGGAAAAAGAAAATATTATTTAAATGGATAAAAATTGATTGTTTATTATTAATAAAAGTGAATAGTTAAATAATGAAAAGGTTAATTTTTAAAGTGTTAAGATTTTCGGGGTTGCCATTTATTTTTCGTGAATTTATTCAAAAAAATAAAGTAACAATATTAATGTTTCATGATATTAGCAAAGAAACTGCCGAAAAAACTTTTTCTTATTTGCTGAAGAAATATAATATCATTGAATTAAATGAATATTTAAATGCAACTGAAAGAAAAGATGAAAGTATAATTCCTAAGAAAGCCCTGATCATAACATTTGATGACGGTCATATAAGAAATTATGAAATATTACCGGTAATAATTAAATATAATATTCCAGTTACTATTTTTTTGTGCGCATCAATAATAAATTCAAATCGTCATTTTTGGTTTAGATATGAAAATCAACCAATTGCAACTTCTAAGTTGAAGAAAAAATCAAATAAAGATAGATTAAAAATGCTTCATAAAGCAGGTTTTGAACAGGATAAGGAATTTGATAATCCGCATGCCTTGCAAATAAACCATTTAAATGAAATGAAACAGTATGTTAACATGCAATCACATACTATGTTTCATCCTATTTTGCCTCAGTGTAATGATGATGAAGCCCGGAACGAAATTTTTAATTCAAAGCAAATACTTGAAAAAGAATATGGTTTTGAAATTAATTCTATTGCTTATCCCAATGGAGATTATTCAGAAAGAGATATTGATTTGGTAAAAAAAGCCGGTTATAAAAGCGGAATCACTGTTGATTATGGGTTTAATACCATCGAATCCGATTTGTTTCGTTTAAAAAGATTAAGTGCTAATGATACAACAGATTTAAATGAGTTAATTGTCAAGACTAGTGGTGTTTGGTCATTTTTCAAAACAAAAATGGAGAAAAAACAAAAACAGTCATATTGAAATTATAAAATGGCAGATATAATAAGGAGAATTGAAAAGAGAGATTTCACAGAGGTTTCTGATTTGTTCATAATGGAGAATGGTATTCTTGAAGAAGGTAATACCGTTGAAGAACTTATGTGGTTATTTACTGATCCAGAAAATAAAAATCAATTTAACGCTTTTGTTGCAGTTGATGATAGTAATACTATTATTGGAGTAATTGGTTATGCATTGTCTATGTATACTCAGAAGGCAAAAGTAATAATTGGAGTGACCCCATTTTCATGGAAACTCAAATCTAATTATAAAGGAATCGCAGGTATTTCCTTATTCAGAAAGGTATCAGAATTAGGGGACATAGGTATTGCAATTGGCGGAACTGATATTGCACGCAAACTTTACCCTTTGTTTAAATACAAATTTTTAATTCATAGTAATAATTATTACAAAATGTTAAGTATATCTAATTATTACAAAACTCTAAAAAGAAAAAATATCTTAAAAAAGATGAGTATTTTAGGCTTTTTGTTGCCGAGCTATTTTATATTTTCATTAAATAAATCATTAAATAAAGATAAATCTTTAATACCGTACAATTATAGGAATTTTGTTGAGGATAAAGAATTTGAAAATGTCTTTAAAAAAAAGATCACAAAGAACTATATTGACTGGCAATTGAATTGTCCAAGACTAAATGCATATGCATTCGTTGTCAAAAAAGGCAATGATAATCTGGGTATGTGTGTTTTAAATATTCAAAAATTTGAGAATACATTTAAAGGAAGAATTGTTCATTTGCCATATCTTGGAAACAATAAAAATTTATGGATAAGTGTTATTAAAAAGTGTTTAGTTTTTTTTAGAAAGAAAGGATGTTGTTTTGTTTCAGGGCTCGCTATTAATAACATGTGTCAGCAAGGACTATATAAGTCCGGATTTATTAAAATAAAATCACATCATGAACCAATATATATAAAAGATAGCCTTAAAAGAACAGATCAATTTAATATAGATAATTGGCATTTTCAATTTTCCGAAGGAGATATTGGGTTTATGGATTTATAGTAATTTCTAAACGTTAAACACTCAATTAACTTTTTAAGTAAATGAGATAATGTGAATCCATGAATAATTTATATATGCTGAACGCTATCCTCTAAATCAATTCAAACATCCAAAAAGTGAATTTACTAAATATTAAAAATAAAACTCAATAGAAACCGTTGGAGTAAGGACATTTTAGTTATTTTTGTCCATTTTTTAACAGTTACTGCTTTTTAGTTAAGCCTAGTTAAAATATTAATTAAAAACCTTAATTATTCAACCAAATAAAAGATATAACAATAGCTAATCAATATTAAAAATATAAATATTATGCAAATGAAAAATGAAATCACAAACTATATTATTGAAGCATCCTTATTAGATAAAAAAGAAGTTAAGGATGATACTTTAATTTTTGAAACGGGACTGTTAGATTCAATGGGATTACTTTTTCTTATAGAATTTTTGAATGAAAAGTATCAGGTTGAGGTTAATGATGAAGAATTAAACCCGGCAAACTTTGAGTCAATAAATAGTATAGTGACTTTTGTGAAAGATAAGATCCAAGTCAAAAACTAAACCTATATTACTCTATTAAATTATGTGCGGAATAGCTGGGTTTTATGGTTCTTCGACTTCTGATGAACCGGTTAAAGTTCTTAAACATATGCTTACCCGAATTAAACACCGAGGTCCCGACCAAAGTGGTATATATCTTTCGGATAATATTGCGTTGGGTAGTGTTCGTTTAAGTATTATAGACTTAAAAACCGGAGCAATGCCTATCTCGAACTATAATAAATCTTTATGGATTGTCTTTAATGGAGAAATTTTTAATTATATAGAGTTAAGAGAAGAACTAATTCAAAAGAATCACATATTTGAAACGACAAGTGATACAGAGGTTATTGTTCATTTATATGAAGAATATGGACCTGAATTTGTAAGTAAGCTCAATGGTCAATATGCAATTGCAATTTGGGATAAAAATAAGGAAGAACTTTTTTTGGCAAGGGATAGAGTAGGTATTAGACCTTTGTTTTATACTGAAGTAGATAATAATTTTGTATTTGCATCAGAGGTAAAATCGTTAATGGAATATCCTAATGTAAATCCAAAAATTTCAGCTAGGGCTTTGTCGCAGTATTTTACGTTTTGGACATCCTTATCTCCCGAGACAGCTTTTGAAGGTGTTTACGAATTGCCTCCAGGACACTACATGACTATTAATTCTAAAGGGAAAATATCAAAAGCATATTGGCAATTACCAATTTATAAACCTTCTGAATATAAGTTTACTACAATTGACAGTGCAATTAAAGAGTTTGAAAATATTTTTTCTGATGCTGTAAAATTGAGATTACGTGCAGATGTTCCTGTTGCGGCATATTTAAGTGGAGGCTTAGATTCAAGTGTTACAACATCTTTTATTAAGGAGGTATCTCCAGAAAACCTTAAAACTTTTTCAATTGGATTTACTGATAAAGATTATGATGAAACTACATATCAAAATATTGCATCCAAGTATTTCAACACCGACCATTTCAGCATAACATGTAGCCCTGAAGATATTGCAAATAAGTTTAAGGATGTAGTTTGGAATGCTGAAGCACCATTGCTAAGAACTGCACCAACTCCTATGAACTTATTAGCTAAAAATGTTAGAGAACATAATATCAAAGTAGTAATTACAGGTGAAGGAGCTGATGAGTTACTAGGGGGATATAACATATTCAAGGAAACAAAAATTAGGCACTTTTGGGCAAAAGACCCTCAATCAAAATTTCGACCTCTTTTACTTAAAAAATTATATCCATACTTGCCTCAAATGAATAATGCCAATAATACGGTGCTAAAAATGTTCTTTGGCTATAAATTAAATGAAACACTGTCTCCAATATATTCTCATTTACTAAGGTGGAAGAATACTTCTCGTATTAATAATTATTTATCAGATGAATACAAAAAATTGATAGGTGATTACAACGCAATTAATGAAATTGAAATTCAACTTTCATCAATATTGGATGGGTATGATTATTTATCAAAAGCACAATGGATTGAATTAAATATATTTATGTCTGGATATTTACTTTCATCACAGGGCGATCGTATGGGTATGGCTAATTCTATTGAAGGGAGGTATCCTTTTTTGGACCATAGGGTAATTGAGTTTTGCATGTCTTTACATCCAGATTTAAAATTAAAAATACTTAATGAAAAGTATTTGTTAAAAAAGATGATGAAAGGTAGATTACCGGATCAAATTTTGAATAGACCGAAACAAGCCTATAGAGCTCCGATTAAAAGCGCCTTTAATCCAGATAAAATGCCTAAATACTTAAAGGAAATGCTTAGTGAACGAAAAATTAATGAAACAGCAATATTTAATTATAATCATGTAAATAGTTTAAAAATAAAGATGCAATCAAAAAATCAAGTTTCTGAAATTGATAATATGGCTTTAACGGGTATATTATCTACTCAAATATTACATGATTTATTTGTAAATAGATCAATGCCTAAAATTGAGGAATCTGATCTGGTAAAATGTGAAAAAATAATAATAGATTATATTAACTAAAAACTTTGTTATGAACTCAATAAATCGAAAACCTTTTTCAAAAGAAATAATAAAAATAGAAAATATAGAATTAGTTTGTCAAAACATCATTGATAAACTAAAAGAAGACGTTAGGCATAAATTACAAAGAAGAGGAGGCGTAGTTGGAATAAGTGGGGGAATTGACTCATCCGTTGTTTTAGCTTTATCATCAAAAGCATTTGGATCAAAAAATGTGCTTGGGGTAATGCTGCCTGAGCAAGATTCTAGCCCTGATAGTAGAATGTTAGCTGAAAAACTTGCCAGTAAATTTGAAGTCTCAACGTTGGTTGAAGATATAACCGGTGCGTTAGATGGCTTTGGATGTTATGACAGAAGAGATGAATCAATTGAGAGAGTAATAAAAGATTTTGACCCCAAAGTTGATAAAGCCAAAATTGAGATCAAACAAAATATTGAACAAAATATTCCTGCCATTTTCTCAATTACGGTTATAAAACCAAATGGGGAAGTTATTAGTAAATTATTACCTGCAAAAGAATATTTACAAATTGTCGCTTCAACAAACTTTAAACAACGCAGTAGAATGACAATGTTATATTATCACGCGGAAAGATTGCATTATGCTGTGATAGGCACGCCAAATAAACATGAAGTAGAACAGGGGTTTTTTGTAAAGCATGGCGATGGCGGAGCTGATGTAATGCCAATTGGTCATTTATATAAAACTCAGGTATATCAATTGGCTTCATATTTGGGTGTGCCTCAAGAAATTATTGATCGTACTCCGACAACTGACACTTATACAGCAGAACAAACACAAGAAGATTTTTTCTATCAAATGCCGTTTGAAGCAATGGATTTGATTTGGTATGGTTGGGAAAATAATTATCCTTCAGTTCAAGTTGGTAAAGTAATGGGCAAATCGACTCATGAAATTGAAAATATTTACAAGAGTTTTGAAAGAAAGAGAAAAACTACTGAGTATTTACGAATGAGACCAATATTTTAAATTATTTCTTATTAAATATATTTAAATATCACGCAATTAAGGCTATTAAGCATAAGGATTTCAGACATAAAATAATTACTAATAATGAACGTATTTGATTACTTTTTTGCAGAAACAAAGAATCTCAAAAAAGATTTTGTAACAGGAAATAAAGAAACCATTTCTTATAACAAACTTTATAACAATAGCCTAAAAATTGCATCTTTTTTGAATAAAAAAGTTGGAATTGATAAAAATGTTGTCTTAATACATCAAAACTCAGTGTTTTTTATAACCGCTTATTTAGGAATATTAAAGTCAGGAAATATTTGTATCCCATTAGATTTTTCAATTGAACAGGAAAATTTGAGTTTTATTTCTAAAATTACTGAGAGTACAGCAATCTTTTGTGATAAGAAATTAGAATCTATATTAGATTTAAAAAATTTTATAAATGTAATAGATAGTAATAAACTAGATGAAGTTGTAAAAAATGAAAATATTATTGAATTTAACAGCACTTTTAATAGTCAAAACTTGGCAGAAATAATTTTTACTTCAGGTTCAACTGGTAAACCCAAAGGAGTAATGATCACTCATAAGAATATTATTTCAAACACAGATTCAATAATAGAATATTTAAAATTAACTTCTGATGACATTATATGTATCGTTTTGCCCTTTTATTATTGTTATGGTTTATCACTATTACATTCACATTTAAAAATAGGTGGTTCTCTTGTTTTGAATAATACGTTTATGTTTTTAGGTACTGTTATTAATGATTTGAAGAACTTTAAATGTACTGGTTTTTCAGGGGTACCGAGTCATTTCCAAATATTATTAAAAAAATCAAAATCATTTAAAGAGTCAATTTTCACGGATCTAAGGTATGTAACTCAGGCCGGAGGGAAATTGCATAATGTATTTATTAAAGAATTTGTTGAAACTTTTCCTAATATTGATTTTTATGTGATGTATGGTCAAACAGAAGCTACGGCACGATTGTCATATTTACCGCATGAATTGGTTTTAAGTAAACTTGGATCCATTGGTAAAGCAATTCCCAATGTAATATTAAAAGTTGTTGACAAACAAAATGAGGAAGTTCAACCTGGAGAGGTTGGTGAAATTGTAGCAAAAGGGGATAATATAATGAAAGGATATTATAAGGATCCAGAAAGTACAAGATGCTTCTATAAATGGAGGATGGCTGCATACGGGAGATTTAGCGAAGGTTGATAATGATGGTTTTATTTATTTAGTTGCCAGAGAAAAAGAAATAATAAAAGTAGGTGGTAAAAGGGTCAGTCCAAAAGAAATTGAAGAAGTTGTTTTATCAGTTCCCTCTGTTATAGATTGTACCATAAAAGGAGTCTATGATGATGTTTTAGGAGAAGCCTTGAAAGCAATTGTGGTAATTGATCAAATAGATAAGAAAGATCAGATAAGAGATGAGATATTGCAGCAATGTAAAAAAAGTCTAGCCTTATATAAAATCCCTCAAAGAATTGAGTTTGAAGCTATGATGAAGGTTAAATCTACCGGAAAAAAATAGTAAAATATATTTGATTTTAAATAAATTTAATGAATGAGAGTTTTAATTGACATAATGCATATTCCACATATTAATTTCTTAAAAAATGCAGTAAACCTACTTAAGGGTAAAGGTGTTGATATTAAAATATTTTGCTTGGATAGAGGGAGAAATATTTCGATAGCTAAAGAGGAATTTAATGGTGTTGAAGTTATGTCGCTTGGTAAACATCGAGGTTCTTTTTTATCAATTATTTTCGAAGCTAATATTTTACGATTTTTTTTAATATTTAAACATTTGCTCTTTAATCGTTATGATGTCGGACTCAGCGTAGGCAGTTTTTTAACAGGATTTGGTTTGAAATTATTTGGTAAGCCAAACTTTCAATATTATGACGATCCTGAAAATAAAAAGAATTTGTTTTTTCAAAGATTAACCGCAACGAAGTTATTTTATCCTAGTTTTTTCAAAAGTAAAGGGATAATAAACTTTAATGCGCTTAAAGAATGGGCATACCTTTCACCAAAATATTTTCGCCCTGTTATAGAATGCTTGAATGAATATGATCTTAAGGAGAAAGAATATATTTTTGTTCGTGAGGTAAATTCAAATACTACTAATTATGTAGGGCAATCTTCAGACATGATCTCGACTATTGCGAATAAATTCCCTTCAAAAATAAAGGTAATTTTATCGTTAGAAAATAAGGAAAGAATAAATCTATATCCTAAATCGTGGATTTTATTGAACGAGCCTGTGAAAGATATTCATTCTTTAATGTACTATAGTAAGGTAATTCTTTCTTCAGGGGATAGTATGGCAAGAGAAGGAGCAATGCTTGGAGTTCCAAGTATTTATTGTGGAGTTAGGGAAATGGCTGCAAATGAAGTTATGAAAGAAAAAGGCCTATTATTTCAATTAGACGTTAATGAAGTTCCTGATTTTATTTCTGAAATTTTTATAAATAATAAAACATTATTAAACCAAAAAGAATACAGAAATAAACTTCTTTCTGAATGGGATGACGTTACAGAACAAATAGTTTTTAATATATTAAATATTTGTGATTAAAATTGTTTATTTTTTAATCTATCTATTATAGCTTTATAAAAAAATTAGTGTAAAAAGTAAAATATGAAAATATCAATTTTTGGTTTAGGTTATGTTGGTTGTGTGAGTTTAGGATGTTTGGCACAAAATGGACATAATATTATAGGTGTAGATATAAATTCAAATAAAGTTGCACTAATTAATAGTGGTATACCAACAATTATTGAAAAGGATATAGATAAAATTATTAAAGAACAGTTTAATAATAAACGTATTAGTGCCACTTCAGATTTTAGAAAAGCGGTCAGTGAAACGGATATTTCAATTATATGCGTTGGTACACCATCGACAAAGGAAGGTCACCTGAATCTCGATTATATATATAAGGTTGCTAGGGAAATCGGTGAAGAAATAAAAGAAAAACAATAAATTTCATACTATAACGATTCGAAGTACTGTTTTACCAGGAACAAATCATAAAATAGGTAGAATTATCGAACAGGTATCTGGCAAGCAAAGAAATATTGATTTTGGGGTTGTTTCAAATCCAGAATTTCTTAAGGGAAGGTAGTGCTGTAGCTGATTATTATAATCCTGCAATAACCGTATTGGGAAGTGATAATGAAAAATCCTGGATATAATGTCAAAAGTATATGAAAAAATAAATGCACCAATAAATAAGGTTAGTATTAAAGAAGCAGAAATTATAAAATATATTAATAATTCATTTCATGCATTAAAAATATCATTTGCAAACGAAGTTGGTAATATTTGTAAAGAATTAAATATAGATTCTCGCAACGTAATGGAATTATTCTGCAAGGATGATCAATTGAATATTTCTCCATATTACTTTAAACCAGGTTTTGCGTATGGAGGTTCATGTTTGCCTAAAGATTTAAAAGGACTTAAAACATTATCGCATGACCACTATATAACTTCTCCAATAATTGAAGCTATTGAGAGTTCAAATAATAATCAAAAAAGAGCTGCAATAAATTTAATAGAGGCTCAAAAGAGAAAAAAAATCGGAATTTTAGGATTAAGTTTTAAGGCAGGTACGGATGACTTAAGGTATAGTCCAATTGTTGAAGTAGCTGAATATTTTTTAGGAAAAGGATATTCGATCAAAATCTATGATAAAAATGTAACTTTTTCAAAATTATCGGGAACTAATAAAGAGTATATTGATGAGCACATACCACACTTATCGGAATTATTATCAGAAAGTATTAATGAAGTAATTTCAGATTCAGAATTACTAATTATAACGCATAAAATTGATGGAATTAAAGAATTTATTGAAAAGTATAATAATAAAAAATTTATTGATTTAGTTGGTGCTTATGATGAGAAAAGGGATAATTATGAAGGTATTTGCTGGTAAATGATGGATTTCACAATTAAACAATATAAAGAACTTTTAAAAGCATTAAAATCATCTGGACATTCTTTTCAGACATTTGAAGAATTTCTTAATTCACCAGAAGATCGATGTATCATTTTACGTCATGATGTTGATTTATTACCTTTTAATTCCCTTAAATTTGCGCAAATTCAAGCTGAAAACAATATTAAAGGAGTTTACTATTTTAGGGCCGTGCCAGAAAGTTGGAATGAATTAATTATAAAAGAAATTTCGTCATTAGGGCATGAAATTGGTTATCATTATGAAAATTTAACTACTTGCAATGGTAATTTTGAAAAGGGAATTTTAGATTTTGAAAAAAACCTTACAGCATTGCGTAAACTAGCTCCAGTTAGTACTATTTGTATGCATGGAAGTCCCTTGTCGAAATATGATTCCAAAGATTTATGGAAGATTTATGATTATAAAAACTATACCTTAATAGGAGAACCATATTTTGACACCAACTTTAATGAAGTTTATTATATTACTGATACCGGTAGAAGATGGGATGGCAATAAAGTAAGTGTTAGGGATAGGGTTGATACTTCCATTAAACTCACTTTTCATTCAACTAAAGAAATCATAGAAGCCTCAAATAAAAATGGACTACCTAAGAAAATAATGTTTACTTTTCACCCTCAGCGATGGAGTGATAACATTTTTATGTGGTGTAAAGAATTAATCTTACAAAACCTAAAGAATATTTTAAAGAAATTGTTCTATGTTAAGTCAAATTAATTGCTAATTAAGGCCGTCTTTTGAATGGAATTCCAGAAAATTTATTAAAATATTAAATTTTCTAAATCAGGTATGTGTACAACATAATAATAAATATATTTTGTTTTTATTTGCCTTATAAAAATATAGCTGTATATTTGTCTTAGCTATAAAAAGAAACCCCTGAAATGTCACCCCTAAAAATAAGACATTTTTCAAAAAAAAATATAGCGCATAATTGTATTGATTTTAAAAAAAATCAGCATATTAAGGCGTTATTTCTATATTGTGTGGTAAATCCAATTTCATTAGTGAAAAGGAAAATCCAACATAAATTTTCAAGAGCCGTTTTAATCTCTTGGAGACTTTCTTTTATAGGTGTTAATAATAATCAAAATACAATTTTGATTTTAGTTAATTAAAAAATTAGTGCTATGAAAGAATTTTCAACTGACACATTAGAGCTTGATAGGTTTTTAGAGTATGATCTTTTTTTAAAGAATGAGCATATTTTGAAAACTGGAGTTCAGCCTTCCAAAAAACATATATTTAGAAAGCCATCTTTCTTAAGTCGTGGGATCAAAATAAAAAATTTAAATGATTTTTCTTCTCTTGAACGGATAAGAATAGTTGTGGATAGTCTTTCCGATGGTGTGAATATTGAGGAATTATGCCGTAAAGAAGGAATTTCAGAAAAAACCTATTTAGAATGGAAAAAAGATTTTTTAGAAGCATTTAAATTATATTCTGAAGACTTATTAATAAAAGAGAAATATAACCTAACTGTAAAAGAATTAATTTTAAGAGACTCTAATTTAGACGCTTATAATTTTTTTAAAAAGC
>CAVYIL010000009.1:0-5149 GCA_963768325.1 uncultured Flavobacteriaceae bacterium
CCCCACTGTGTATACGTTACACCACCATCTTTGCTTTTAAATAAACTTAAAAACCCAACCATAAACTCATCTGGGTTTGTGTCTGAGATAGCTATATCAAGGTTATAGTATCCTTGACTAAAACCTCCATTTACAGTATTACAACTCAAACACCAATGCGAACTACTATATGGCCCTCCTGGTTCATTATCGGCAAATCCATCTCCATTACCATCATAAGGTGTAGACCAAGATTCTCCTGCGTTATTGCTTCGATAGATTCCAATGAAGTTTTTATCTATTTCAGAACTGTCATCGTCTCCTAAAACTACAACGTAAACTCTATTTGGATCTGCATTACTTACACCAATCCTAGAACCCCCATCTCTAGAAGCGATACCACCTGTAGGATAAAACCAGCCATTGCTTTTTAAACTAAAAGTTTGTCCACCATTAGTAGATTTAAAGAATTCTGATATTTTTATAGTAGGGTTATTTTTGGTAATAAATACCTCATTTGGGTTATCCGTCTTTAAGCGTATGTCCCAAATTTTATCAGTAAAAACTGTAGTCCATGTAATTCCTCCATTCGTACTTCTTTTTAATCCTAAATTTCCGCCAATTAATATTACTTGGCTATCAATGGGATTTATAGCTATAGTAGTTAAATTTAACGAATTAGCGTTTAATATGGTCGACCAACTTGCTCCTCCGTTTGTTGATTTATAAAGGCTATTCAGCATGCCTACATATATAATATTTTCATTCGTAGGATCAACTTTTATAACAGTTATTGATCCACCGTAGAAAAAATCATCACCTACGGATACCCAATTAATTCCTTTGTTTATCGATTTAAATACTCCTCCAGTTTCTGACCCAGCATATAGAACATCGGGATTGGATATGGATTGGTCGAAACTGTAAATATTTACTTGAGAAGATCTTTGATTAACTCCCCCTTCACTATATGTAACTTGTGGTCCTACGGGTGTCCAAACTGAACTCCCAGATAATTTAGAAAGTTTTTCTCGTTTCCTTGACTTTGATACTCTTTTACTTCTACTTTTTTCTTCCATTACTGTAGGAATATGAATTGTACCATCTTCTAATAGATAGTTGTAATTTCTTATCATTTTTTGGAAATGTTTAAAATTTTGTGTATGCGTATTTTTCTGATAAGAATGATCTTGATAATAAGCTAAAAAAGCTTCTTCTATTATATATAAATTTGGTTTTTCACTGTACATCAATTTTATCCATTTTGGAGAATTGTCTGTAATCATGGGTACAGTTTTAAAAAGAGATGGATATTTTGGATTAGGAACGTATTCTTTGTTTTTATCATTCTGACTCCAAGCCGAAAATAGAGTAAATATAATAAGAAAAACAAATAGTGAATTTTTATAGAAGCTGGGGGTAGGTTTAGAATCCATAATTTTTTTTTAAGAATTATTCGATATTAGGACAAAAAAATATGTTTTTTACTAGTAGTTTTACTAATATACAAAATATATATGTAAAATACATGTTTTCAGCATGTTATATGGTGTTAAAAACACATTGTGTGATTTTTAGAACAGTGAATTAATGGTTTATTTAAATAGCCTAAGGATTAGGATAAAAGTTTTTCTATTATAAAACATTAGTGTCCGATAAAAAAAGCTTAAGAAATTGATGTTTTTTTGTGTTTAGTTACATTAATCTCTAACCAAAAATTCAACTATGGGTAAAAGTGTTATTTTTTTAGGACAGCCGATATTGGAGTGTCTACCTTTGTTGTGACGATTTTTTACGCCCATAAATTATATATTTGAATAATGGAAAAAAAATAGGATAGTGAATTTAAGATTATGATAGTCGAACTATTACAATCTAGCATACAAGCAAAACAAGTAAGTAAAGATTATGATTTAAACCTTAGTATGATTGGACGTTGGCACAGAGAATATGTTTCTAATTCTGGAGATTTTACTAAAAAAGAGAATTGACAGCAGATCAACAAGAACTTAAAGCACTAAAGAAAGAATTACGAGATGTAGAAATGGAACGTGATATTTTAAAAAAAGCAATAAGCATCTTCTCCAAGAGCGACAAATAAGATGTCAGTTTATTTTAAAAAACAAAGATACTTATGCTGTTGAGAGGATGTGTAGTTGTATGAAGGTTAGAAAAATACTTATTATCAATGGCTTAAGAATACAAATAAAGTGGTTATTAGCTTTCCAAAGGTACTACTTAAAGAAATAATTAAGAAAATATTTGAGGAAAGTAGAGAAATTTATAGAAGTTATCGTATTCAAAAAAAGCTAGAAAGAGAAGGTTTAACGTATTCCCGTTCTTATATAGGGGGACTTATGAAGGAAATAGGATTATAGAGTGTAGTAAAGAGAACGTTTGTTGTCACAACAGATTCTAAACATCCTTTTCCTATTGCTAATAATGAATTGAATAGAAATTTTAGTAGAAATAAGCCAGGTCAGAAGTGGGTGTCCGATATCACCTATATCCGAGTAAATTAGGACTGGAATTATTCAACAACTATAATGGATCTTGCAGGTAGAAAAATAGTTGGGTGGAGTTTAAGTCAAGGTATAACTACAGATAATACCGTTAAGAAAGCTTGGATCAATGCTTGTAAAACAAGAACTATCACTTAGGGATTTATATTTCATTCCGACAGGGGGTGTACAATATGCTTCTAATAAAATGACTGATCTTTTTTATTTTAATAGAAAAATAACGTAACTATTCACCCAGTTAATTTATTTATTTTCAACGTGTTAAAAACTGTGTTTTTACTTTAGTTAGCAATTTGTAAACTTTAAAATAAAATAATGACACTAAAATCAGGGTTTTGGTTATAAATCATCAATAAAATAAAGATTTTTACGCCATATACTTAGAAATGTTTAATAAAAACGACTGAATAGTTACAAAATAGCACAAAGTATGAGTAGAACTGCGTAGCACATCACGATTTCCAAATTTAAAAATATGAATGGAAGAGTAAAGGGGAACACTGTTGGGATAATGCAGTAGCTGAATCTTTTTTTAAAACCATTAAAAGTGAATGGTTAGATAGGTTCTAATTTGACTCTTATTTTCAACTTTATGAATCCATAGATAATTATGTAAACTGGTACAATACTAAAAGAATACATTCTAGTTTAGGTTATCTAACTCCTTTATAAATAGAAATCGAATTAAAAAAATGTATCAAAAAAGTGGTTTGAAAATTTTGCCGCAAATTTTGTAGCTATTCCACTTACTTTTAGTCTGTAAAAGTAGTACAACGTTTTTATTGAGATAAAAGCCTACAATACCTCGTTTTTGAGTTTTAACGGACAACAATATTTTCAAATATAAAGAAGAGTTCATTGTTTTTTCTAGGTTGAATAGAGTTATAGCAGTTTTCTAGCACTTTGATATTAAAATTTTCAGAAAAAATACTTTCATATTCCTCTTTAGACCCCCCAAAAGGCGGTTCTGGATTATCAAATTCTCTAGAAAAAAATAACCCTATTAATTTTCCGTTTGGAACAAGTAACTGTTTTATTTTGTTAGAGTATTCATTTCTCTGATCTCTTGGTAAAGCACAAAAAAAAGTTTGTTCGATAATTAAATCAAATTGATTTGTGTATTTAAAAAAATCTTGACACACTAACTGAGAATTCGGAAAATCAGGAAAACGTTCTTTAAAATTTATTAGTGCTTCTTTCACAAAGTCCAAAACATATACATTTCTAAACCCATGAGATAAAAGATACTCTGCTTCATGTGCATTACCGCATCCAGGAATAAGAATCTTGATGTTCTTATTCTTTATTTGATTAACATAAGACGTAATAGGAGGAGAAGGGTAACCAATATCCCAGCCTGTTTGCTTATTATGGTATTTATTTTTCCAAAATTCTATATTCATTTAACTATCAAGATCGTCAATATTATTACCTTCTTTCCATTCATCAATATCCCTTCTGTCTTTTTTTGTAGGTCTTCCAGCACCTTTATTTCTATAATAATCTTTTGAATATTTTAAAAGATCTAATTTTTGCAAAGCCTCTTTGGGAGTAGTGTCTTTGCGATAAATATCCATAAGCTTAGCACCTATACGGTTATCAGGCGTATCTAAAACAATGAGTTCGTAATTAATTTGGTTCTTCCGAACAGTAATTTTATCCATAGGATAAACCTCTCTAGAAGGTTTTATTATATCGTTGTTAACTCGTATTTTGCCATCCTTACAAGCTTTAGTAGCAATACTTCGAGTTTTAAAGTATCGTATACACCATAAATATTTGTCAACTCTCATATAAATTATTTAATGTACAGTAATAATAAAACAAAAATACAAGAAAATCGTATCTTGCGCCTTCAAAAATGTAATCATATGAATGTAAGAAATTATATTTTAACCATAAGTACCATTGTGGTTACCTTATATAGCTGTAAAAAAGATGATGATGGAGGAGGAGCAACTGTTGTGCCAATTAGAGATCGTGGAGAGCAACAAGTAAAAGACGATGCTAAACTAAAAGATTATTTAAAAACTCATTTTTACACCAGGGTAGATAACACTTCTGAAAATCCGAAATTTAAAATAACTCATTTTGATACGATTGTAGGAGTAAACAGTAGTCAAACATCCATAATGGATTCTGGTAAATTACAGAGCAAAACGATAACCTATGGTGATGTTAAATATACCTATTACGTTTTAAGTTTTAATGAAGGAGCAAATGAAAAAAGAAAACCAACATTTGCAGATTCTACTTTAGTTACATACAGAGGAGAGTTATTGTATGACAATAAAGATTCTGACGGAGATGGAATACCTGATAAGGCCGATGTAGATGCCGATGGAGATAAAACTAATGATATAGTAAATAATGTTGTTAGGTCAGATAAAGATAACGATCAGATAGCAGACGATAGCGATGCAGATGATGATGGGGTTGCAGGAACTGACTCTGGAAAAATAGATTCTGATGAGGACGGAATTATAGATGCCAATGATCCAGTTGATAATAATGATCTAGATAGACGAGTGTTTGATAGTGCAATAACACCAGTTTGGTTTGATTTATTAAATACAGTTAAAGGGTTTAGAGAAGGTATGTTAGGTTATAAAGGAGCCTCTGCAGGTCAATTTAATCCAGATAAAGGA
>CAVYIL010000010.1:0-6331 GCA_963768325.1 uncultured Flavobacteriaceae bacterium
AAGTTTCACAACGTTGTTGATGAAAGTTGATTATATTTATTTTGTAAATCTAGTATTTTATTTTTAAACTCATCGGGTGTTATTTTAAAAAGTTCTGGTTCAATTTGATACCATTTTTCAATGGCCTGAAACGGAGTTTTCACGTCTAGTTCTTTCCTTAAGGAACCGTGTCTTCTATAAATGTTATAAAAGCAAAGAAAATTTATCATATCCGTTTCCATTTCATATTTATTTTGATATTTTGTTTTTAATATAGTATTGTTTTTAATTGTTCCATTTACTCTTTCAACCATGCCATTAGTTTTTGGTGTTGATGGTTTAGTTAGCCTATGTTCAATATTCTTATCAGCACATTTAATATCCATTTTTGATGGTTTTTGACAAAGATTTCCTTTTTTAGATCGTATTAATCTATTGGTAAACTCTAGTCCATTATCTGTTAGGATATGAGTTATGTAAATTGGAAAAAAGGCAAAACATTTATCTATGAAATTTTCTGTATTTTCGGCAGTTTTATTTTCATAAATCCAATAAAACATAGTTCTTGTCGCTCTGTCAATAGCTACAAATAGATAATGAGGTTGTCCTTCAAATTTAGGTAAATAAGTTACATCAATGTGTAAATATCCTGGCTTATATGCTTTGAATTTCTTGGCCTTATCTTTCTTTTCCTGAGGTACTTTATTAATGTTTTCTTTCACAAAACAACGATATACAGAGCTTCTGGATATATTTGGATTAGCCTCTAGAAGAGCTTCCCAAACCTCGTCTATAGACATCCAAGTAGAACTACGAAGACTAATAACTAAGGCTCGTTCTACTTCAGACAAAGCATACTTAATATTCAGGGGAGCACAAGAAGTATCTTGAATAGAATCCCTATTTTTCCATTTTGAAACAGTTTGAGAGGAGATTCCGAACCGTATAGCTTGTTCTGAGTTTTTAACAGAATTAGCTTGGATTAGCGAACGAATATTTGAATTTGTTGTAGCATTAGAATGATATTTTTGCATATTTGTTTTTGTTTGTTTGTTTGTTTGTTTTGTAACAAAAATAATCAACTTCTCAACCTTAAACGGATCACATAAAAAAGGTGGGAGAAAATTTTACACAATAGAAAACAAGAGGTCTTTTAACTGAAATTTAAATATTTTTTCAATAAATCAAATTAACCCAGTGTTTACGGGCATTGTTGAAATAGAACAACTCTCCTAAGGTCGAGTTGTTTCCAGTTCAACAAGCCTAAAATCACTATCATAGTTTTTCTTTTGCCTAATCTCCAAGAAATGCATGTGATCCAAAATAACATCAACAATGTTGTGAAATTTTACAAATAATAATCAAATAGCGCTTTCAGGAGAAAAAAGAATATATTCTTTAGACAGCAACGGAGATCAAGCTACTGATATATATTTAAAAAATAACGGGTTAATAGAGATAGGAGGAAATACAAATCATTTTGTTAAATATTTACCGTTAGAGGAGGCTATTAAGAACCAAGATGCCGCAATTAATGCTGAATTAAAAAAAATTTCTTTGGCAATTTCTTCTATAGGAGGGACATATATCCCAACAGTAATATCAACAAACATTACAAGCTCTAAGACCGAAAAGGTAAAAACTTATTAAATAGTATTCTTACCTACAATTTATTTGAGTAACATATAAATAGTTTTGAAGCTATAAATATGTTATGACTTACACAATTACTTCATATATAGAATCTAAAAAAGAAATAAACCAGAAGATAGTGGCTATTGAAAAGATAATCGACGCTATGATTCTTAGGATGGCAGAGGTTGCGGAAGGAGTTGGGTCAACAGTTGATGAGTATTCTCTGGATGATGGTCAAATGAAAATAAGAACATCTTACCGAAGTATTGAAGCTATACAGAAAGGTATTTCTGCACTAGAGGCTACTAAGCAAATGTATGTTAATAGGCTAAACACTAGAGTAACGGTGTTGAGAGATACAAGATCGTTATGATAGGTTGGAAAGATATTAAAAGTGCTTTTACGAAAGCCGTAAATAATACAGCGGTTGACAATATTGTGTCTGCTGATTCTAATTATAGAGGCGATTTAGCCACTTTCCGAACAGGGGTTTTTGACGGAGAAAAAACACCCGGAGAACTAGGTCCAGTGTATGACTTAAAAACGAACCCTGAGGCGTTGCGATTAAGGGCATATGAGGCGGACCTAACCAATGATGTAATAAAAACAATTACGGGTAAATTTTTCAAATGGGTTATTGGGTCAGGGATGAAACTACAAGCTGAACTTAACGAAAAAGTTTTAAAAACAGAGGGGGTAAATTGTAGTTTAGACAAGTTTAGGTCTGATGCAGAGGCTAGGTTTGAAGTTTTTTCAAACAGTACGGTTTCTGATTTTTCTGGAATGGAAAACCTGCACACTAAAGCCCAAGAAGCTTTTAAGGCTGCTTTTTTTGGAGATGTTTTAATAGTGTTACGTGTAATAGATGGTTTTCCTAATGTTCAGGTTATTGACGGTGAGCATGTAAAAACCCCTTTTTTAGACAATGTAAACTGGGAAGAAAAAGCTAAAGAAAGAAAGAATTTTATACGTAATGGTATTGAGATAGACAGCAGAGGTAAACACATAGCGTATTATGTGCATAGCAACGATAGTGAATCTTTGTTAGGGAAGTTTGAGCGTATAAGTGCTTATGGGGAAAAATCTAAGTGTAAAATGGCTTGGATGATAAAAATGGCTCAACATAGGATTGATAACGATAGGGGTATTCCTGTTATTTCTTCTATTCTTGAAAAAGTATCTACATTGGACAGGTACACCAACGCAACGGTTGCAACAGCGGAGGAACGTGCTAAAATGGTTTATGCCATAGAACATGAGCTTGGATCAACAGGAGAAAATCCACTTGTCGCAAATATTAGAAAAACAAGCGGGATAGGCTCAACTGGTAGTAATGATTCTTCTTATGATTTAGCAAAAGAGACAGCTTCTACTATTCGAGTTACCACCTCTAAACAGGTTGTAAATATGCCGCAAGGCTCTAAGTTGTCAGCCTTGTATAGTCAGTCAGAAATACAATTTGAGCCTTTTTGGAAGGCGATATTTGTTAGTTTGTGCGCAGCTATCGACATACCTCCAGAGGTAGCTTTACAGCAATATAATAGTAATTATAGCGCGTCGAGGGCAGCCATAAATGGCTGGGATTACATAGTTAAAATATACCGTAAAGCTTTTTCGGATAAGTTTTATCAGCCTTTTTATGCTCTATGGTTGGAAACTGAAATATTACGAAACAAAATAAGCGCTCCCAGTTATCTTGTTAATAAAGATAATTTTATGATAACAGAAGCTTATTGTAAAGCAAGATTTACGGGTAAAAATATGCCGCATATTGACCCTGTAAAAGAAGTAAAGGCAGTGGTAGAGATGATTGAAAAGGGTTTAATATCTAACGAGCAAGGAGCAGAAACATTAAACGTAGGGGAATGGAGAGAGAATTATAACAAATTAATGCAAGAACAAGAAGTGAAAAACAAAATGTCTAACACTGGTAAAGCCGAAAAGAATGACCTTGATAAAGAATAAACTAGATAATAAAACTAACTATTGGTCACGATACGCTAGACCTCGTGTAGGTACTGTGTGTCTTTATCAATCTAAGCAATGGGTTAATTCCACAGGGCGTAATGGGGAGCCTGGAAAATCTAACGATTGGGTTAACAGTGGTAGTTTAGAGGATATCCAAAACAATACATACTCCAACGGTTTAACTTTAGAAAAAGACAATGTTACCTTAGGAGGTAAACTAACACAAGACACGTATTTATCTTTAGAATCTTCAGGAGAGCCATTAAACCCTAGAAGATTTGTAGTAGGCGAAACCCACGGCAAAAGGCTAGAGGTTTCAGAAAAAAGCATTTCTTTAAACAGTGATTTTATAGGGTTAAAAACTACTGGCGATACAAACATTAAAGCAAAACGATTTAACGTATTTGGCGATAATGAGATAACTCCTGCACTATCTATAATTCCAGATGCTGTAATTATAGATGCTCGTAAAAGAAAATTATATATAAGCACTTCAAACGGATCGAATAAAGAAGGACATGTACTTACAAAGCTTAATGATAGCGGCGAAGTGGGGTGGCAGCCAGCTGCATTAAACCCTTTTAGTTCTATAGATGGGTATTTAGTCAATAAACGAGCAAACAAAGACTATTCAAAAATTGAAGTAGGAGATCAGATACAAGGCAATTACACAGATAAGCGGTACATCATTGCGGATGTTATAGGCTTACCATATACAGACGAAAATAATTTAGAATTTTATATAGATAACGAAAAATGAAAAAGTTAATACTACTATTACTGTTAATCACTGCAAGTGTATATTCTCAAAATCCTAAAGTTGATGCGCTACAGTTTAAGCCCCAAAACGCCCCTGCAAGTCCTAAAAAAGGATGGGTACATATGGATAACAATACGGATTTGTTTAAATATGATGGTTCTAAGTGGGATAAAATAAATAAGAATGGCGATCCTCTTCGGATGTCAGGTATTAATGGAGTTACTGTAAAAAATGTAAATAACATCACATTTAAAAATGCAGAAGTAAAAGTTGGAGAATATGGCACTAGTAATGCAGAAGTTTCAATTCCAATTGTAAGCGAATCCCAAGAAGGAATACTACCAGCAGGGTTCATTCAATCAGGTGAGTTTACACCTACGTTAAATGGGTATGGATATACGTATACATATAGGGTAGCGCATGCAACGTATTATAAAATTGGAAAATTAGTACATTTTAAAATATTGTTTTCTGATATAGAATCAACAGGTACGCAGAGTGATGGAGGGGGTATTTATATTAGTTCATTGCCTTTCAGTGCAAAATATAATCAAGGGGTTAATGTTTTTGATTTTGGAGGTACGGACGCTAAATTTTATTCCATAATAGGTGCTTTTGCAGGTGGTAAAATATCATTCACGTATCAAGACGAATTAGACGGTGAGTTAAAAAGTCATATGCCAGAGCCTTATATTAAGGATGGTAGCATATGGGTTTCAGGTGTCTACGAAAGTTATTAATATACACAATTAGCTTCTTTTACCCCTTGCACAGGCTGTGAACAAAACTCCAAATCTTAAAACCTATTAACCTTAAAATCTATACCAATGCAAGACTTTTTACTACATAACATCAACACAATATTTGCTTACATATTTGGCACAGGCGGTTTGTTAACCGCATGGTTTCAGCGTAAAAAACGAAAAACGGATGCACTTACAGGAATGCAACAAACTTATAACAGATTTGTTGCTGACTATGAAAAAAAGTTTAAAGACTTACACTTAGAAGTTACTTGTCTTCAAGAAGAGATTAAACGTGTAGAGGAACATTGGAAAAAGAAATACGAAGCACTAAAGAATCAATTTGAAAAATATAAAAAGACACACCCTTAAACTGTAATAAAACCAAGTAATGAGAAACATTAAGCACATCGTCATACATTGTACTGCTACTATAGAGAGTATTTCATATACTGCAAAAGACATAAACCGTTGGCACAAAAAAAGAGGTTGGAACGGAATAGGCTACCACTTTGTTATTGGTTTAGATGGTACAATTGAAAAAGGTAGACCGTTATATAAAGTAGGCGCACACGTTAAAGGCTACAACAAAGAAAGTATAGGTATTGTATACGTTGGAGGTTTAGACAAAAATAAAATACCTAAAGACACACGTACTGCTAGACAAAAAACAGCTATACTTAAGTTGTTGAATAAATTAAAGCAAAAATATCCTAATGCTGATATTTTGGGACATAGAGATTTTTCTCCAGATAAAAACGGTAACGGGATAATAGAACCTTTTGAATATATGAAATCCTGTCCTTGCTTTGATGCTAAAGAAGAGTATAAATATTTAAGTCTATAACTATGAATAAAATTCTTAGTTGGCTAACAGGGGACTTGCTTAAAAGCATTGGGGGTGTTATAGATGGTATTTTCACAAATGATGAGGAGCGTCAAAAGGCAAAGAATGAAATTCTGGTAAAGATATTAGATAAATCGCATGATCTTGAAAAACTCAAAAGTGATATAATTTTATCAGAAACCAAAGGTAATTTTTTACAAAGGTCGTGGCGACCTATCTTAATGCTTTCTTTTGGATTTGTTGTGATATATGCAAAGTTTGTAGCTCCTGCATTCGGATTGCCTAGCGCTCCATTAGAGGATGAATTTTGGCAATTATTACAATTTGGTATAGGGGGTTATGTAGTTGGTCGATCTGCTGAAAAAATAATTAAAGATGTTAGTCAGAATATCGAAATTA
>CAVYIL010000011.1:0-3017 GCA_963768325.1 uncultured Flavobacteriaceae bacterium
GTTGACTTCTATAGAATATTCTTCCCCTTCTAGGATAAGCATCTCATTAGCTTTTAATGTATATTTTTTTAGCGTACTATTATATAACATTTCTTTTTTAACATCCTTATTACTAATTGTCACTTTAGCATTAGACACAATAAAAGTATCATTATCTACATTACTATTCACAAATAGTTCTTTAATGGAATACATCTTAGAGACTTCTACTACTAAAAGTGTATCTTGAGGGGATATAAAACCAAAAACGGCAATTTTTTTTACTTCTCTAAAATCTGGGTCTAAAGAAGAATCTTCAACACAACCAATTAAGGCACTAAATACTAAACCCAATATTAATATATGTCTAAAATATGATTTCATGATTTTTATAATTTTAAAATTCATATTTATAGGTAATTGATGGGATAATCGGCAACAAAGAAACTCTTTTTAAAGCACTACTTCCATCCTCTGTTTTTATAAAATAGTAATATGGGTTACGCCTATTATATACATTATATATACTGATTACCCATGTACGTTTTCCTACCCTCTTCTGTTTATGAAATTGCACTCCTAAATCTAATCTATGGGTACTTTCTCCCCTGAAATTATGTTTACCTATATAATAATTAGCTGTTTTAGTTGGTCCGGAATTAGGATTAGAATCATTAGGGTTATTAAATACAGTTTTAACGACCCCGTTAGCTAATGTATAATTATTACCCGTGCCAAAAACCCAATTAGCACTGAGTGTAATTTTACCACTAGCTTTGTATATTGCCACTATAGATGCATCATGCCTTCTATCGTATTTAGCATTAAATTTGCGTCCAAAATTCAATTCATTAAATTGTCGTTGAGACCAAGAGAGTGTATATCCTACCCATCCGGACAATTTACCATGTTTTTTTTGAATTAAAAATTCTCCTCCATATGCCCATGCATTTCCTGATATAATACTTTCTTCAAAGTCAAACTCTCTAATAGAATTAGCATCTCCTCCTAGTTCGAGAAAATTAGCTCCTTCTTTATATCCTATTACATTATTAGATTTCTTATAATACCCTTCTAATGAAAGCGAAAAATCATGCTCTGTATAATCCTTAGCAACTCCCAAAGCAAACTGTTGAGACGATTGTGATTTAACATTTTCTGTAGAAGGCACCCATAAATCTGTCGGTACAGATAAACCTGATCCAGATAACAGATGTATGTATTGATTCATTGTTTCGAAAGATGCTTTAACGGATAAATCTTCCTTTATACTATAGGCTACCGAAATTCTTGGTTCTGGTCGATAATAACTCACTTTTTTATGACTAAAAAAACTAGTTCTAACCCCAATATTTGCCTTAAGATTATTTAATATATTCCATCGATCTTCAATATAAAAAGCCGCTTCATTCGTACTTATTTCTTGAACTTTATCTACTGGGACTATACCAGTTCCTTTTATTACTGAAGCGCCTGGCTTAAAAAAATGATTTGTATATTTAATCCCGGTAACTATATGATGATTAGGATTCAGAAAAACATCTAAATCATACTTAAAACTTAAATCCTGTATTTTAGACACATATTTTGATTTAAATTCTCCTTGAGTAAATTTGTTATTATCTAATTGCGTTAGATCATAATTGCTATAGATTAGAGTAGTGTTAGCAAATATTTTAGGATTAAATTGATGATTCCACCGAAAAGCAGCTGTAGTATTTCCCCAAGAAATTTTAAATTCATTATCATCCTGATATCCATTATAATCAACATATTTATTAGACACTCCCATATTATCTCTTCCAAAATACCCACTTAAATATATCTTGTCTTTAGAACTAAATTCATGGTTTAATTTTAAATTCAAATCATAGAAATTAAAAATAAGCCTAGAACCTTCTTTTTTTATAAAAGGATTGATTATTAAATCTATATAATTTCGTCTACCAGAAAACAAAAAAGAACTTTTATTTTTTTTTATTGGTCCCTGTACAGTCAAATTAGCCGAAAGTAATCCCATTCCAAACTTACCGTGGTACTTTTTTTTGTCTCCTTCTAACATTCTCATATCGATAACAGAAGATAATCGTCCTCCATAACGAGCAGGAAAAGCTCCCTTAAACATATCAATGCTTTTTACAGCATCTCCATTAAAAACAGAAAGAAACCCAAGTAAATGATTTGTATTGTATACTGTAGCATCATCTAGGATCACTAGGTTTTGGTCAGGTCCACCACCTCTAACATATAGACCTGAATTAGGAAAACCAGCAGGTGCTGGATGTGGGCTCTGGCGGCGGGGTGCCCGGTATGGTCCTGGCCATCTTGCGACCCGACCTGGAAGTGACTTTGACAGAGTCCGTGGGGAAAAAGTCGACGTGCACTTGACCAGATCGCCGAGGGACTGGGAATGGACTTGCAAATCTTTAACTGCCGTGCCGAAGATCTGTTACAGGATTTTCGGATGGACGTCACGATCGCTCGAGCCGTTGGTCCGTTGACGAAAATCTGCACCTGGTTTGATGATTGTTGGTTGAATGTCGGTCGACTGCTGGCAATCAAAGGACCGAAATGGCCGGAAGAACAGGCCGCTGCGAACGAAGCAAAATTGCTGAACAAAGTCCAACTTGACCAAAGTGGCCGAATATCCCACGCCGGGCACGGAATGGAATAGCGTCATTCTGGAATTGAAGGCAAAACGCGCGCCACAATAGTTTGCACTTGCCAAAAATTCATCCAAAATTATCTCGAATTTGTTTCAAGTGTTCGAAGATGGCTTTTTTGCGGGTTTTGATCTCGACCATCAGAATCGTTTTTTCTATAAAGCGACGCTCACTTAGGTTACCGGCTGATGCTTCACTTGATTTTCTACAACTTCGTGCGAACATAGGAGACTGAATTGCCGAAATAAAAAGTATCGAAAGATGATTCTGTTGTTTTTCGGTGTAAGATTAAAGAGGCAATAAGCTACAGATAACCCAGCATAGACACGGCTGAGGGACCAATTTTAGGGTAGGCCAAAATCATCAGCGGCTTGT
>CAVYIL010000012.1:0-13902 GCA_963768325.1 uncultured Flavobacteriaceae bacterium
ATGTGACGCGTACGGTTGGTCTTGCTACTCTTGTTGGCCGTGCCTCAATCGACTCCCGCATCGCTGCGCGAAGCCTTCGAGCGCGCCGGGCAACCGCCCATTTTCACGATCGGCCGTCTGGTGCAATGCGAACCGGGCGATCGAGGCGGATCGAGTCTCGAGCACGTCGCCGACCGCCCGGGCAAGTCGCGAATGCCGCAGATCAAGATCTCGGGACGAAACGACTTCACGACAGAACCCTGAACCTCGAGAATCAACCGCTACACTCCGCGGCCATGAAGGGTATCCAACAAGCGTCGCTCGAAGCCTATTTCGAATCCGAGATTCCGGGAGCCAAGGCGCCGCTCGAATTCTCACTGATCACCGGCGGTCACTCGAACCTGACCTTCCTGGTCGTCGACGCGGTCGGCGCCAAGCGCGTCTTGCGCCGCCCGCCGACGGGCGCCGTCCTCGCGACCGCCCACGACATGGCGCGTGAACACCGGATCCTGTCCGCGCTCGCCGAGACGTCCGTGCCGGTTCCGCGTACGCTCGCGCTGTGCGAGGACGACAGCGTCAACGACGCGCCCTTCTACGTCATGGACTACGTCGAAGGGTCCGTGTTGACGACGCCCGAAGAGACCGATTCGCTCGTGCCGCGCGATCGCCGCGAGGCGCTCGGTATGCATGTCATCGAGATGCTCGCTCCCCTGCATAACATCGAGCCCGCTGACGTCGGACTCGGCGACCTCGGGCGCCGCGAAGCGTATCTCGCACGCCAGTTGAAGCGCTGGAAGACGCAGTGGGAGAAGTCGAAGACCCGCGAGCTCTCCCTGATGGACGAGGCACACCGCGCGCTCGAATCACGCATGCCCGAGCAGCAGGGCGCGTCGATCGTGCACGGCGACTATCGGATCGGGAACTTTCTCTCGAACGGCGCGGCCGGACGGATCGAGGCCGTGCTCGACTGGGAACTCTGCACGCTCGGCGATCCGCTCGCCGACGTCGGCTATTTGATGAACGACTGGAATCGGCCCGACGAAACGAGACCGACCGCGAGCGGCACGGGCGTCTCGGCGACCTCGTGCGGCGGCTTTCCGACGCGCGAGACGCTCCTCGCGCGCTACGAAGAGCTCACGGGAAACGATACGTCGCAGATCGACTACTACCGCGCCTTTCAGTACTGGCGACTCGCGGCGATCGTCGAAGGCGTGCTGTCTCGCTACATGAAGGGCGTGATGGGAGACGACGGCGACACGGAGCGCTTCCGAAAGCAGGTCGACAGCCTCGCCGAAGCGGCGCTCGAATTGCTCGCGTCGGGAGCACTCGATTGATGTCACCGCGATTGATCCGACGCATCTCGATCGGCTCGCTCGTCTTTCTCTTGTCTATTCTTGCGGTCGTTGCTGCGATTCCTGACACGGCGGCGGCAAGGACTCAGAAAGACCCGGAAATTCCGCCCGGTCTACTCGAGAGCGAGCGCAACACGATCGAGGATTATCTATTTTATCTTCATTAAGTAAAGTCGTTATCTGACTTTCCCATAGGGTGCATGAGGATAGTGGTCCTATATGTCCACCACATTCTCTTCCTTCGAATATAAAACCATTAACTTTTTCTTTTAAAAACTGCTTTAAAAGCGGATAGGAAGGGCAATGTATAAAAGATGGAATATTATTTTTTTTAAAAAAATGAAATTGATCTGGTCTACCTCCTGCAATAATAACTACGCTAGGCTTGTGTTCTAATAAGACTTTAATCTGTTCATTTAATAAATTGGGTGGTATAAATCCTAGTAATCCTGCTGCCCAAGGTTTAGAAGGTATTCTTTTTGTGATAGTTGTAAGAATGGCTTTTATTCTATCGGGTTTAAGTACGGCTAATGCTACAGATGGCAATGCTCCATTCTTAGCTACTTGATATGCGAATTCTGGTTCATCAGAAACTCTGGTCATAGGTCCCTGAATAATGGGGTATTCTATTCCCATAGATTTACAAAATTCTGTGTTTTTATGAATTGTAGGGTTTTGTTTTGCTAATGTTATATTTCCAATAATTGCTTCTTCTGTAAGATAAACTAGCGTTTTTACATCCGCGTATGTTGTTTTAAATATGGATGCTAATACTATATCATTACCTGCCAAATATGTATCATCATCTGTAGCACTTAATTTTTCAAAAAGTTCATGTTTGGTTTCTACCCCCTGTAATGTCCCCATTAAACCGTGTTTTAGGTATTTATACCCTTCTACAACTTCTGTTTCGGATCCATTAAAACTTTCGATTATTTTTTTAATCTTAGGATCTCTTGCATACTTCCCCATTAATGCAAGTTGACTATCATAAACTACTCCATTGGCACCTGCATATACTGCCATCGATGCTGTATGAGGTCCTACTCCACCCTGAACCCAATAAGGTAGCTTACAAGAATTTTTTATTTTTTGTAAAAATATAAAAGTAGGTAGATTTCCTACCCTTCCTCCACTTTCGTTGCCCTTAATAATTAGTGCATCTGCGCCTAACTTTTCTGCTTCTATAACCTCTTCTAAGGAAACTACCTGAATGATATTGGTATAACCTTCTATTGGTCTAAAAGCTGTGGGAGATGCATGTAGTATGTGTTTTATATGATCAATCTTTGCTATACTATTTTTATCAATAATCACACCTTCTGGTATTCGTATCCCAAAAGGTTTATGTACGTTATTGTTTATTAAAGTTATTGCATCCTTAGCTGTTTGCCAATCTCGTCCTATGTCTAGAAATGCAAGTGCACCAGTTCTTATTAATTCGATGGATAGTTTACTATCTGGAGTTTCAAAAGGAGTTATTGCTAAAACCTTAAAATCGTGTAATTCTCTATTCATAGTTAGTTAGTTAGATTATCTGTTCTAATAAAAAAAACATAAATATTATCTATTGGCTATGTAGATTTTGGGATTATAAAGACATTTAATGATTCTGAATATTTATATTTTGTTTAGTATTAAAAAAAATATTAGACAATTTTTAAAAGTATTCAACACTACTCTTCATGTACTTATATCCTCATTATCTTTAATTCTACAAATTGTTACTATTTCGCTTTTTGCAAAATAGAAAGTTGATATACTATGGTTAGAGTTAACTATTTGTATATAAACATTACTATTTTGATTGCTTTACGTTCAAAAAATAATTATCCTTCATACTTATTACATATGGAAAATTCTATCCTTTCTGTTTGATTATAACAATACCGAAGAGAAGTATATTAAGGTTAGTATTCTTAACTTAGTTCTTATAATACAGTTAAAAATTACAATTATCCATATCAAAAAAATACACTTTCATAGACCATAATAATATAGTCATACAAAAAAAATGTAATTATTCCCTTAACGATTTATTAGTGGTCTTTGTGTTTAATTTGAAAAGCATAATGCATCCTATTAAACGATGGAATTGCTTTAGCTATGCACTTATATTTTGATAAAAAGAGGTGAGTTAAATTTTATCTCGAAATGATAAAAAAAATTTCAAGTATTAAGGTAACTATTCACCCAGTTAATTTATTTATTTTCAACGTGTTAAAAACGATGTTTTTATTTTAGTTAGCAATTTGTAAACTTTAAAATAAAATAATGACACTAAAATCAGGGTTTTGGTTATAAATCATCAATAAAATAAATATTTTTACGCCATATACTTAGAAATATTTAACAAAAATGGCTAAATAGTTACGTATTAAGTATACTTTTTTTTAAATAATCTAAAACAGGCAAACCGTTGTTCGTATAGAACTAGAAAGTGATTAAATTTCAAGTTAGTTTTCATAGGTTAATAATGTTAATTTTCACTAGTGTTACTAACAAATATAATAAAAAAATAGTTAAAATAACCTATTTAATATACTTTTTTACCCAAAATAATACGTTATAACCATACTTAATACAAACTAATGTCATTCAAATAGTCTAAAAACTCTACACTACTTAACTTTTTAATTATCCCTAATATACTATTTATGAATAGTACAAAAAACATTGGTCAATCACTCTTTTATTTCGTTCAGCAGTAAAAAAGCTTTATTAACATATTCTTTTTCTAAGAATATGGTAAAATAATTAGATGTAGATATGATTTCGAAAACAGGTATTCCCTCATATGCTAATAATTTAAAAATATAAAAATATAATCCCACAGCTTTAGAACTAATATCTGGTAAGGCTATTGATATGGATGACAAATTGTCTGTTATAGAAACGCATACTTCATCTTTAAAATTAGCCTCTACAATCTCCTTCAAAGATGAAGAAACAAGGATGTTGCTTTCATGGAAATTACTAGAAAATGTACAATATGCTTGGTTTGTATCTTTTACAATATTTAGTAAGTTACTTTGACTAGTCAATATTGTACTAGAATTTAGATAGGCATATTCTGTAATTCCTGATCTAACAACAATATCTCCAAAACTACGTAGTGTGTTTATGTGTTTGATTCGTTTAGGATGGTAACGTCTTAAAGCCATTACTATTGAGCCAGGTTTTACTGATTTTTTGATTGTTTTTTCAATCTGAGGTTGTAAATCGATAGCTAACGAACTGAAATTAATAATATTTTTTGATAATGCATCTTCCAGAAAAGGCTGATGTCTTAATATATCATGGACACAATCTGTAATTGTTTTCATTGTTATATATTTAACAAAATGTACAAATATATATAAAATATGTCTAAATATTTATTATTTGTGATTTATAGATTAATTATGCAATGTTTAAAAATATTGATATTAAAAGAATCAAATATTATTATACACTAATTTGATCTAATGAAGTGGTTTAAACCACTTCAATTACTAAGCATAAAAATATATAGATGAAGGTTTTAAAATTTGGTGGAACTTCTGTAGGATCAGTAGATAATCTTATAAAAGTAAAAAACATAATAACTAGTGATACAGACACTAAGATCGTGGTATGCTCAGCAATGTCTGGAGTAACAGATCAATTAGTCCAAATAGTAAAGTTGATAAAAGCAGGAGAAAGAGAAGAGATAACAAAGAGTCTGCTTCAATTAGAAAAAAAACATATCATTGTTATTGATAGTTTAATAGATAATTTGGGGGTTAAAAATAATGTCAAAGACGGGTTATCTAATATGATTACTGAATTATTAGAAATATGCAACGAACCGTATTCTAAAACTCAAAATTCTAAAGTTATAACATTTGGAGAAACTCTTTTAACATATGTGTTTTCAGGTTTTTTAAATTCTGTGAATATATCAAACAAATTAATCGATGCTAAAGATTTTATGTATGTAGATACTACAGAAAACCCTAATATAGAACAAGTATCCTTAAAACTAAACAAAATCTTAGATTCTAATAATCAAACACAATTATTTATTACACAGGGATTTGTTTGTAAGGATAGTAATCACAGGATAAATCATCTAAAAAGAGGAGGAAGTGATTATACGGCTACGATAATCGGAGCAGCATTGCAAGTTGATGAAGTACAAATATGGACAGATATAGATGGTTTTCATAATAATGATCCTCGATATGTAGAAGGAACATATCCAATATCTTACCTTACTTATAACGAAGCGGCTGAATTGGCTTACTTTGGGGCTAAAATTTTGCATCCGCAAACAATTTCTCCTGTAGTAGATAGAAACATACCAGTATTATTAAAAAACACCTTTGCTCCTGAAGCTGTAGGTACTCTAATTTCTAATAAAATATATAGTAAAGGATTAAAAGCTATTTCTGCTAAAGATGGCATTACTGCTATCAAAATTAAATCTAACAGAATGTTAATGGCTCATGGATTCTTAAAAAGTATATTTCAAGTTTTTGACGATTACAAAACATCTATTGATATGATTACCACTTCAGAGATTGCTATATCCTTGACAATAGATGACGTAAGTAATTTAAATGAGATTATCCATGAAATCGAAAGTTATGCAGAAATAACAGTTGAGCAGAACCATAGTATAATATGTATTGTAGGAGAATCCGTAATAAATGATAAGAATTCCTATAAGCTATTTCAAGTTTTAAATTATATTCCTGTACGAATGATTTCTTATGGAGGTAGTAATAACAATATTTCTATTTTAGTAGATCAAAAAGATAAAATGGCTACTTTACAATTTTTAAACGAAAAATTGTTCTTGACACATCAAGAAGCTATGAAATGATTTATATTTCCCTTATGAATTTTTTCATCTACTTCTAGACAAAAATAAACCGTAGCACATTCTCTAAAAACAAGGCTTTTTTCTTTTACAGTAAATCCATAAAGCCTGTAAACAAAACATTTACAGGCTTTAAATATTCAATTTTCATCAATGAAGTAGTTTAAACTTTTTTGATTCTGGTGAAAAATAATTATTTTCTATAGCAAACTAGAAAAAGTTTAAATCACTTCAATTGGTAGTGCTACCAAATACTAACCCTATCCTCTGGTTTTAAATACATTTTATCACCTTCTTTAATATTAAAAGCGTCATAAAATGCATTAACATTTAATAAAGGTTGTATTGCTCTAATTGCTCCAGGTGAATGAGGATCCGTTTTAATTTGTGTTCTTAAGGCATCTTCTCTCACCTTAGTACGCCATACAGTAGCCCACGACATAAAAAATCTCTGTTCTGGTGTAAACCCATCAATGTCTTCTGGTCTTCCTTTTTCGGATAAATACATCTGTAAACCATCATAAGCACCTAATACACCACCTAAATCTCCTATATTTTCTCCCAAAGTAAACTCACCATTAATAAACACGCTATCTAAAACTTCAATAGCACTATATTGTTCTGCTAAAGCACTACCTCTTTCTGTAAATTTTTTAAGATCCTCATCTTTCCACCAATTTTCAAGATTGCCATCAGAATCAAATCGAGCTCCAGAATCATCAAATGCATGTGATATTTCATGCCCAATTACTGCCCCAATACCTCCATAATTAACTGCCTCATCTGCTGTATAATTATAAAAAGGAGGTTGTAAAATTGCAGCTGGGAATACAATTTCATTAAACATTGGGTTAAAATACGCATTAACTATTTGTGGAGACATTCCCCATTTAGTTTTATCTACTGGTTTTCCTATTTCATCAATGTTTTTTTTGAATGCCCATTCAGAAATCGCAATTTCATTTTCAAAACAAGAATTTCCTTCTTTTACCTCTAATTTAGAATAATCTTCCCATTTATTAGGATACCCGATTTTGATTGTAAATTTCTCTAGTTTCTTGATTGCTTTTATTTTAGTACTATCACTCATCCAATCCAAAGCCTCTATTCTTTTTTGGTATGCTTTAATAATATTACCTATCATTTTTTCAGCTTTTGTCTTCGCTTCTGGCGGAAATTTAGCATCTACATACAATTGACCAATTGCTTCTCCAATACTATTATTAAGTCTTGATAAAGCACGTTCTTTTATTGGTTTTTGTTTTGGCGTACCATTAAGCGTTTTACTATAAAAATCCCAATTAGATTTTTCTATTTCTGTAGTAAGAGATCCAGACGCTTGGCTTAATGTATACCACCGCATAACGGTTTTTAAATCTTCTATTTTAGTATTGGTAAGTACTTTCTGTAATGTTTTCATATATTCGGGTTGACCTACAATAACAGAATCCAATTCTTTTTTCACTTCTATATCCTTAATCATTTTATTCCAATCTATTGCTGGAGTCATATTTGCCAATTGTTTTATAGATCTTGGATTATTAAAGTTTCTAGTATCTCGACTTTGCACTTTATCAAATCTTGGTTTTGCCAACTTTGTTTCGATTTCAAGAATAGTTTCTGCATTTTTATATGCTTGATGTTTTATATCTCCTATAAATTGCAACATTTTGGCTATATGTTCCACATATTGTTTTCTTATTTCTTTAGATTTTTCATCTTGGTCTAAATAATAATCACGATCAGGAAGCCCTAATCCTCCTGGCACAACATAAGGAGCATTAACGGAACTATTACTCAGATTAGGAGAAGAATATAAACCTACAAAAGGAGATGCTACTGCTGGATCTTTGGCTAAAACTTCTTGTAAATCTCTAATGTTAGTTATACCTGATATTCTTTTTAAAGCTGGCTGCAATGGAGCAATACCCGCTTTATTTCTTGCTACTGTATCTATAATTGATTCAAAAACTAATAACGCTTTATGCTGATCCGAACCTTGAACATATTTTTTACTTGATTTAGCTTCCTCTAGAATAGCAAGAACATCCTCATCTGTTTTTTTTCTTAAAACTCCAAATCCCCCCCAACTAGTTCTATCCTCAGGAATTTCAGTTCTTTTTATCCAACTACCATTTACATAATTATAAAAATCTTCTGTTGGACTTATTTCTTTATTCATGTTCTCTAAAACAATCCCAGGAATCTGTGTTTTTTCTTCTACAACATTAGATTCTTCCCTATTTCTTCTAGCTTCATTTTTACAACCTATAAAAGTTATTGTAAATAATGCTAAAAAAAATAGGTTTCTTTTTTCTTTATTCATTTTACTATTATTAAATTTAAGATGGTTAGCTAATATATTCAAAAACACAAAATCAATGAGTTATATATTATTACCGATAGGGGAAGTTATACAAAATGAAATACTCAAAATACACCTTAACGAATTTTAACAAAAAAATATGATTTAAATAATAATAACACCTAACATCTATTGACAAATTAATAAATGACCTTAAATATTTTTTCTTTTTTACCGACCATCCTCCTAAAAAATCTAATTTATCTACCTCCTATATATATTTGTGTTCTTATTTTTTTAACACTACGAACATTTGTTTCTAAAAATAGAGTGTCATTTTTACAACATCAACTATTATTTTTTAAGTGATTATCCTTCTCTTTTTGCTTAACATTAAACCCGCCACTAATTATACACCTCTCCCCTATTACTTTAATCAACTAATCAATGAGTATATTAAAAACCCTATTAGTTAACGATTTAGTAACAAGATGAGTAAAACATATTAAATAAATAGTTATAGTTTAGGCTCAAATAAAAAACAAACCGTAATGAAAAAAAATATTTTACTCATACTACTTGTTATTTCGGGTTTTTGCTATGCACAGATACCCACTTACTACAATAATGTAAATATAAATTTGTCTGGACAAAGTCTTAAAGAAGAACTTTCTGCTAAAGTAACTACTACGCACACTAGATTTCTTTCATATACTCCAGATGTCTGGAATGTATTAAAATTAGCAGATTTAGATCCATTAAATAATTCTAATGTTATTCTTATTTATGGATATAATGATTCTGATGGTAACTCTAGTACCGATAGAACTAGAGGAGTTAACAATAATGGTGGTAATCCTACTGATTGGAATAGAGAACACATCTACCCTAAATCATTAGGTACTCCAAATCTAGGAACATCTGGACCAGGATCGGATGCTCATCATCTAAGACCCGCAGATGTAAAACTTAACTCTACCCGTGGAAATAGAAAGTTTGTAAATGGATCCGGAAATTCTGGCATTAACTTTCAGGGATATTGGTATCCAGGTGATGAGTTTAAAGGAGATGTCGCTCGTATGATGATGTATATGTATATACGTTATGGTAATCGGTGTCTACCTTCTAATGTAGGTATAGGAACAATAGTACCTAGTGATCCCAATATGATTGCATTATTTTTAGAATGGAATGTAGAGGATCCTGTTTCTCCTTATGAATTAAATAGAAACAAAATTATTGAAGATTTACAAGGAAATAGAAATCCTTTTATTGACAATCCTGCTTTTGCTACTTCAATTTGGGGAGGTCCGCAAGCTGAAGATCGCTTTAAATCCATAGAAGATAATGATATATTAACAGTTAATCTAAGCATTACATTTGATGATTATCCCGAAGAAACTAGCTGGGAAATCAGAAATAGTAAGGATGAAGTAGTTTACCTAGGAAGAGCATATGGATCGCAAACAAATGGTTCTACCATCAATATAACTAGAAAACTTAACTTAGAATGCTATTCATTACTGTTTTATGACACTTATGGAGATGGCATGTGCTGTAGCAATGGCAATGGCTCTTTTGAGTTAACAAATATTGAAAATGGTAAAATACTAGCTTCTGGAGGTACTTTTAAGTATCAAATAACCAACAATTTTTGTTCTCAATCATCTAACAAAACACTAAAAACAAATACAACAACTTTAAACAAAAAAGAAAAGGAAAATCTTAATTTTGAAATATACCCAAACCCTACTCACGATTTTATTGTATTCAAAAATTCAGACTTAAATAATTTTAATTACTCTATAATCAATGAACAAGGTACAACTGTTCTTAAAGGATATTTTATAATGACAAATAAAATCGAGTTAAGAAACTTATCTACTGGTATTTATTTCATTTTACTAAAGTCTCTTAGCAAAAACATAATAAAAAAGGTTATTTTGGAATAGACAGGGCAAAAGCATTTAAAATAAATTAAGTATTTTCTCTCTATATTTAGTATCCAAAGCAGCTAACATTCTTTTGTTTTTCTTGCTTTTCTTTACTGTTGTTTCTTTGACAATAAGTCCCAATACTACCTTTAGTATGATGTTAAAATTTTGAGCTACATTTCCTTTTCTTTTTCTTGATTGATCTTCCCTAAACTGTCAAGTTTCACAACGTTGTTGATGAAAGTTGATTATATTTATTTTGTAAATCTAGTATTTTATTTTTAAACTCATCGGGTGTTATTTTAAAAAGTTCTGGTTCAATTTGATACCATTTTTCAATGGCCTGAAACGGAGTTTTCACGTCTAGTTCTTTCCTTAAGGAACCGTGTCTTCTATAAATGTTATAAAAGCAAAGAAAATTTATCATATCAGTTTCCATTTCATATTTATTTTGATATTTTGTTTTTAATATACCTTAAATCCGCAAGACTAATTATAAAAAACTAAGTCAAAAGCAGTAAGAGAAAGACTTCCCTTACTGTTTTGACATTATTAAAAATATCACGTATTTTTAAGATCTCTAAATAAATTAAACAACCGTGAATATTTTTATGAAAGTAATAAAAAGTAACAAAACAATCACCCCTTTTGCAGGAATATCTTTTGTAAACGAGTCTTTCAAAGCATCAGGTATTGCAGACCTTATTGACTCAACCTTGGGTAACCGTGTAAAAACCATTGGTTATCAGTATAGTGATATCTTCAAAAGTTTAACCAGTGTATTTATGAGTGGAGGCGATGTCATAGAGGATTTGAACACAAGTTTTGGAAAACACCTAAAAGACATTCCTCACAACAATGTTCCTAGTCCTACAACAGTAATCCGTGGTGTAAAAGAACTGGCTCTGTTGCAAAGTTTGGTTTTTGATAAAAAAACACAAATCCTTGTTTTTTAAAACACTATTAAACAGTGTGTTAAAAATCACGAAAAGTCAATAAATAGACTAAAATGAAAATTTGCAACAGAGCCATAAAAATTGCAAAGTGCTTATTCAATTATTACTGTTTCACAATAAGAAGTTCCATTTGGGCAACTATTAGACGGTTCTGTATTTATACAAATTTCATAAGTACCTACATTAAGAGTATCTAATTTAAAGTTTCCTTCATTATCTAAGATAATAGTACCATTATTGTTTATTGTCCAATAAGGATTAGAATTATATTGATCTAATTTATAAAGAGTATCACCGTCTCTAGAAAAAGAAACTTCTGGACAACTTAATTCAATTATTACTGTTTCACAATAAGAAGTTCCATTTGGGCAACTATTAGACGGTTCTGTATTTATACAAATTTCATAAGTACCTACATTAAGAGTATCTAATTTAAAGTTTCCTTCATTATCTAAGATAATAGTACCATTATTGTTTATTGTCCAATAAGGATTAGAATTATATTGATCTAATTTATAAAGAGTATCACCGTCTCTAGAAAAAGAAACTTCTGGACAACTTAATTCAATTATTACTGTTTCACAATAAGAAGTTCCATTTGGGCAACTATTAGACGGTTCTGTATTTATACAAATTTCATAAGTACCTACATTAAGAGTATCTAATTTAAAGTTTCCTTCATTATCTAGGATAATAGTACCATTATTGTTTATTGTCCAATAAGGATTAGAATTATATTGATCTAATTTATAAAGAGTACCACCGTCTCTAGAAAAAGAAACTTCTGGACAACTTAATTCAATTATTACTGTTTCACAATAAGAAGTTCCATTTGGGCAACTATTAGACGGTTCTGTATTTATACAAATTTCATAAGTACCTACATTAAGAGTATCTAATTTAAAGTTTCCTTCATTATCTAGGATAATAGTACCATTATTGTTTATTGTCCAATAAGGATTAGAATTATATTGATCTAATTTATAAAGAGTATTACCGTCTCTAGAAAAAGAAACTTCTGGACAACTTAATTCAATTATTACTGTTTCACAATAAGAAGTTCCATTTGGGCAACTATTAGACGGTTCTGTATTTATACAAATTTCATAAGTACCTACATTAAGAGTATCTAATTTAAAGTTTCCTTCATTATCTAAGATAATAGTACCATTATTGTTTATTGTCCAATAAGGATTAGAGTTATATTGATCTAATTTATAAAGAGTATCACCGTCTCTAGAAAAAGAAACTTCTGGACAACTTAATTCAATTATTACTGTTTCACAATAAGAAGTTCCATTTGGGCAACTATTAGACGGTTCTGTATTTATACAAATTTCATAAGTACCTACATTAAGAGTATCTAATTTAAAGTTTCCTTCATTATCTAGGATAATAGTACCATTATTGTTTATTGTCCAATAAGGATTAGAATTATATTGATCTAATTTATAAAGAGTACCACCGTCTCTAGAAAAAGAAACTTCTGGACAATCTAATGGATTAGTGTCATCGGAGGTGGTACATGATTCTAGTATAAAAAGTACTAAAAAAAGACTTACTAAGTAAAATTTAAATTTTATCATAATTCTTGGGTTTAAAGGATGTTCCATTTTATCTTGTTTATATTTATAGCTAAAAAATGTTAATCTTATATTAATTAATTAATTAAACGAGACACTTAAAAATAACCCTACCTCTTTGTTGATTTTTTAAGCTACTATTTATATTTTTTCTTCAATATATTGTTTATTTCAACCGAAAAGTATACCAGTCTTTCAATCCAAAAGTATACCATTATAATTGAACCTGTTTAAACTTTTAAGATAAACACCTGATAATTAATTAGTTACTGTTTTAGTTGAGATTTGCAAGTAACTAGTTATTAGTTAATTACAAAAAAGTTTAAACGAGTTCATTAAATAAAAAAGTTTCTTTTGCCTTTTTTAATAATATTATTTTATGTACATTTCGTTTTACCCCTACAATCGAAATAATAGGGGTCAACTTGATCCAGAATCATCAACAGATGATACTAAAAAGAATTAACCTATTTTGCTTTGTTATCTCTTTTTTAGGGGGTCAGCATGCGTCAGAACGTCAGATAGTTTTTGACTCTTTGATCGATGCTGGAAGGGGGTCAGCTTGCACCAGTATATCCACACCCGAAATAAACAGAAATGGTTTATTTCGGGTGAATAGTTACCTCTTTTTTATTCCCAAACATGATCTTTAAGACCACCTCATGGGTACCATTTTCATAATTACCTACATCTGTGGTTGTCTTTTCGAATAAATATCCAAACCGTAGATGATCCAAGAATCCTACTGTGATAAATCCAGCAAAACTTTCATCTATTCGATAATTTGCACCCAATTCTAGTCTTTGCTTATACTCTATGGATGCGGTAGCATCTATTGAGATAGGTGATCCTGTTACAAATTTTGCTAAGGCTGATGGTTTTATCATGAAATTATCACTCAAACTATAATCATATCCTGCGCCTGCAAAAAAATGAATATTATCAGA
>CAVYIL010000013.1:0-4752 GCA_963768325.1 uncultured Flavobacteriaceae bacterium
AGTAAATAATTTATATAATTCAATTTTATACGTATTAATATATAAAAAATAAGAGACTTTTATTCTATTTAAAATACTAAAAAATAACATTTTACCGTTTTATATTTTATCATGTTTAAAGTCAAGATGATACATAAAATTGTTTTACTATTTATAGTAATATTTATAGTTGGTATATACTATTTTACTATCTACATTAACAAAACTATAAATGATAAAAAAGATTCTCTTAAAAAATTAGAATTAAACAACTCTATTCTTACAGATAAAGAAGTAATTCAGGTTAATTGATTTTTTCTTCCATAACCTTAGTGAAGTACTTAAAATTTATTTTAAATAGTTCTTTTCCTTTTTCAGACTTTTCAACATTATATATAATTATCTTTTTTTTCTTTTAAAATTAAAAATTAAAATGATGTTTATTATATAGTGTTGATAGCGGTATAACTTTTATGGGTTTTATTTGTTTTTTACCTTTTATCTAGTTTTTAAAGTACATATAAACAAGATATCAATAGGTTAATTGATTGAAAATGTAGACTCAAAGTATTTTTATTAACAGTTGTTAATATCTTATAAACACATTCTAATATTAATATTTTTAAATAAAATAGACGTTTATAAGATCAAATTAACGTTTGAAAAGTTATCTAAAAAAAGAGGAGTTATAATTTTGATTCTATCGAATAATTTCCATATTCAAATAAATATTTACAAATCAAAATATACTTTTTAATATTAATTAATATTTATTCACACATGATGTTAACTCAGTACTAAGGGTTATTAACAATGCGGTTAAAAAGGTTAAATAATTGGTTTTTTGAGCTTTAGTTTTTTGATTAAAGTATATTTGCTCTCGTATAAAATAAAATCAATTAATATAATGAAAATAGCTATTGGAAACGATCATGCTGGAACAGAATATAAATTTGCAATTAAAGAATTTTTAGAATCGAAAGGTGTTGAAGTAGTTAATTATGGTACAAATGAAAAAAGTAGTGTAGATTATCCTGATTTTGTACATCCTGTAGCCAAAGATGTAGATTCTGTAAAAGTAGATTTTGGGGTTCTAATATGTGGAAGTGGCAACGGTGTAGCGATGACCGCTAATAAATATAAGAATGTACGTGCGGGTTTATGCTGGACTAAAGAAATAGCTAAATTAACCAGACAGCATAATAATGCAAATATTATTTGTATTCCATCTAGGTTTACCTCTTTAGAACAGGCAATAGAGATTATGAATATTTTTATAAAAACAGATTTTGAAGGTGGTAGACATTTGAATAGAATAAATAAAATACCTATTTGTTAATTTATGAATACAGAAATTTATTTTAAAGTTAAAAGACTAAATGAGTTCTCAATAGATGAACTATATAATGTCTTACGGCTGAGATCAGAGGTTTTTGTTGTTGAACAAAATTGTGTTTATCAAGATATTGATGGCAAAGATAAAAAGGCACTACATGTAGTTGGTTTCAAAAAAGAGAAAGTAATTGTATATACTCGGTTATTTGATGCTGGTGATTATTTTAATGAAGCAAGTATTGGTAGAGTTGTGGTTTCTAAAAACGAAAGACAGTTTGGATATGGACATGATTTAATAAGAAAAAGTATCGAAGTAATTAAATCCGTTTTTGGTAAGGATAAAATTAAAATTTCTGCTCAATCTCATCTAAATAAATTCTATAATTCTCACGGGTTTATACAAGAGGGTAAGGAATATTTAGAAGATAATATTCCTCATATACTTATGATTAAAGAATGATGAAATTGTTAGAATATTATATTAAGGAATATAAATTAAACTTTGTAAACAAATTAGAACCCTATAGTTTCTCATATTTTTACAAGCTTCAAAATTTTGGTTATTTACTAGAATGAAAGACTTAATTAAGTAAAAAGTAATACTTTAGCAAAAAAAGCACAATCAATGCCAAGAAATAATCAAACTCTAGGAGAATTCATAATAGAAAACCAAACAGATTTTCCATATGCAAGCGGAGAACTTTCTAGGTTAATCAACTCAATTCGATTAGCTGCAAAAATGGTTAATCACGAAGTGAATAAAGCTGGTTTAGTAGATATCACTGGGGCTATAGGTTCAACAAATATACAAGGAGAAGACCAACAAAAATTAGACGTATTAGCAAACGAAACCTTTATCAATACTTTGACAAACAGAGAAATTGTCTGCGGAATCGCTTCTGAAGAGAATGATGATTTTATAACAATAAAAGGTCAAAAAAACGATCACAAAAACAGTTATGTTGTATTGATGGACCCACTAGACGGTAGTTCTAATATCGATGTTAATGTATCTGTGGGGACTATATTTTCAGTGTATCGTAGAATAACACCAGCAGGTACCCCTGTTACTATCGATGATTTTCTTCAACCAGGAAATTTACAAGTAGCTGCTGGATACATTATTTACGGAACATCTACAATGCTTGTTTACACTACTGGAAATGGGGTAAATGGTTTTACTCTTAATCCAGCATTAGGAACTTATTATTTGTCACATCCTAACATGAAGTTTCCTGAAGACGGGAATATCTATTCGGTTAATGAAGGAAATTATGTCCATTTTCCACAAGGGATTAAGAATTATATCAAGTATTGTCAGGAAGAAAAAGACGATCGACCATACACATCTAGGTATATAGGTTCTTTAGTAAGTGATATCCACCGTAATATGATAAAAGGAGGGGTATATTTATACCCTAGCACTTCTAAATCGCCAAACGGAAAACTCCGGTTATTATACGAATGCAATCCTATGGCTTTTATAACTGAACAAGCAGGAGGCGAAGCGAGTGATGGATATAGACGAATTATGGACATAAAACCCACAGAATTACATCAACGTACTCCGTTTATTTGCGGAAGTAAAAATATGGTAGAAAAAATCGAATCTTTTATGAAAGAATGACTAATATTAGTCGTATATTATTGTTATTAACATAATTATAGTTAATTTTACAACAAAGGCATGTTGAACTAATAAATTATCCACAATGGCAAAAGAAAAAAATGTTGCAGAGGAAAATGTTGTTTCTGATCCTTCCTCTAAAATTGAAGCGATAAAGAATCTTATCTTTGGAGAGAATATTGAGGCATATAACTCAGAGTTCGAAAATGTAAAAAAAGACATTGCTTTAAAGAAAAGAGAGATAGAAGGATTTATTGAAGAAACTCGATTATCATTACACCAAACCATAGACAATCTAAGTACAGATATAAATATTCGGATTACAGAACTAGAAAGTAGTCTTGCGGATAAGGTTGAAATGTTAAACTCTAAAAAAGTTGACAAAAAAACATTAGGAAACTTACTTATATCATTGGGTGAAAAAATCAACGAGAAATAATCCAATCTATCCAAAACTATGGAAGAACAGGATAAACTCAAAATATTACAAGAACTACTTCTTTCTGACGAAAAAGAGTATACACATGCTTTAGCTAAAAAAGTTGAAGAATTGTCTGCTATTATCAATCATAAAGAAGAGCTATCTCATAAAGTTGATCCTATAATAAACGACAAACTAAACATTTTTATTGAAGAAATCCCTTCAACATTAGGTCCTACTATAACAGCTGCTTTAAAAGAAGAAATACAAAGCTCTCAAGACAGTGTAGTAGAGGCATTATTTCCCATCATTGGTAAGATGATAAAAAAATATATATCTCACGAAATGAGATTGTTGAGCGAGAATATTTCTGGGAAAATGAAACAAGTTTTCTCTTTTAAGAGATGGATCCGAAAAATGAAAGCACGGGTACATGGAATTAGCTCTGGTGATTTAGCAATTACAGAGTATGCAAAGCCAAAATTAATCCAGATTTTTGTTATCGAAAAAAATTCTGGTATACTAATAGCAGATTACAGTCCGTTGTCAAAAGATACAATTGATAAAGAAATGATAGCAGGCATGTTAACCGCTATCAAAAGTTTTGTAGAAGACGCTTTTGATGGAGGTGGTCAGGATTTAGAAATGATAGAATACGAAATGTATACCATTCATATTCAGAATTTTTATTCATATTATATAGCTGCTGTAATATCTGGAGCTTATAGCCTAATGTTTAAAGAAGTCTTGGAAGACCAAATTATTGATTTTGCTCAACACCATATCACACATAAAGATTTAGAAAATAATGCTCTTTTTACCAAAAAACTAAAAAACCATTTTACCGATGAAATTGTCTAAAAAAGTAGTGTTTTTAGGACACTTTGGTGTTGGAAAAACGTCTTTGTTTAGGCGTTTTATAGACAATGCCTTTTCAGAAGACTATAAAGTAACTTTAGGGGTTCAGATCAAGAAAAAAGCTGTCCTATTACCAGATGGTAATGAGATTTCTATGATTATATGGGATGCCGAAGGGCATTCTAAAACAGTACAAGAAACCAGAAGTTCTTATCTTTTGGGGTCTCATGCCTTTATATATGTATGCGACTTAACAAGGGAAGAAACATATAAAAATATTAATAGTGATCTAGAATTTTTGTCCTTAAACTATAAGAAAGTGGTAATTAAAGTTGTGGGTAATAAGTTAGATTTGGTCAATGAAAAAGAAATAATGGAAAAACTTGCTTCCTATAATGTTGTTGTTGATTGTTTGACTAGTGCTAAAACTAATAAAAATGTTCCTAAACTATTTCTGGAACTAGCTCAGGAGATAATAACAAAGTAGACACAATGGAAAATTTCGAAGATAGACTTCATTTTAACAAAAGTA